>CACXDE010000001.1 GCA_902766305.1 uncultured Ruminococcus sp.
CAAAAAGATATCCTCTCCAGACAGAACACCGTCGTTTATTTCCGGCTGGCAGCTGCTTTTTGGAGGTGCAGGGCTTATAGTGTGCGGAGTTTTGTCAGGCGGAAGGCTGTATACGGATAATGTATCCGGTTGGCTGCTTTTGCTTTATCTTGCTGCAATGGCAGGGGCTGCATTTATGATATGGACCGGTCTGCTCAAAAAGAATCCGGTCAGCCGGGTGGCTGTATTCAATATGTTGATACCAATTTTTGGTACACTTTGGTCTGGTCTGTTTTTGAACGAGACAATATTTACGGCTGCAAATGTAACGGCTATTATTTTGGTTTGCTTTGGAATTTTGTTAGTGAATGTTTCTGCTTCTGATACAAAGAAAGCAAAACACTTGACAAATAAGTATAATTAATGGGGTGATAAAATGTATTTCAGAGTGGGGCATGGCTATGATGTCCATAGATATACTGCTGGTAGGAAGCTTATCCTTGGAGGAGTGGATATTCCATTTGACAAGGGGCTTGAAGGTCATTCTGATGCTGATGTCGTTGTTCATGCGGTAATGGATTCTCTTTTGGGTGCAGCGGCGCTTGGAGATATCGGACTTCATTTTCCTGACAGCGATGAAAGGTACAGCGGTGCTGACAGCCTTAAGCTTCTTTCCCATGTAGCTGAGCTTATAAGAATGAAAGGATATGAAATAGTAAATATTGATGCAACAATAATAGCGCAGGCACCGAAGCTAAGACCGTATATAGACACAATGAGGAAGAACATAGCTGCTGCTATGATCACTGATATCTCTGATGTCAGCGTGAAGGCAACCACTGAAGAAAGACTTGGTTTTACCGGCCGTCTTGAAGGTGTGTCGGCACATTGTGTGTCATTAATTTCTAAGGAAGGAAAGGATAATAAATCATGACAGAACAGTCACCTATCATTAACAGCATCAGAAGACGTGTACTTGTTGTAGATGATGAATTTATCAACCGTGAAATACTGGGACATATAGTAAGTCAGAATTATGACGTGTTATACGCTGAAAATGGTGCGCAGGCATTTGAGATGATAAAAAGCAATAAGGATATTTTATCTCTTATACTTCTTGACCTTCTTATGCCGGAAATGGACGGATATGAGCTTTTGTCTTTGATACAGTCTGATGAAGAATTAAGGCGCATTCCTGTAATAGTACTTACGTCAGAAAAAAATGCCGAAGTAAAATGTCTGCAAATGGGTGCAGTGGATTTTATTCCTAAGCCCTACGATCTGCCTGATGTAATACTTGCAAGGGTCGGACGCTCTATCCAGCTTGCTGAGGACAGCAAGATCATAAAGGAAACTGAAAAGGATCCTGTATCAGGTCTTTATACAAAGCGTTATTTCTATCGTTACTGTGATATACACAACATATATTTTCCTGACAGTTCAATGGATGCTATTGTAATGAATGTCAACCGTTTCCACCTGATAAATGAAATAAACGGCAGAAATTACGGAGATGAGGTACTTGGCATTTTAGGCAGGAAGATAGTCAAAAATCTGCAAGGTAAAAATGGTATTGCTTGCCGGAGTGATGCGGATACTTTTTACATATATATTGATCACCAGTCAGATTATGATGGATTTATAAGTGACATTGCAAATGCAGTTATCGAAAAAACAGGCAATACCAATTTTAGCTTGCGTATGGGTGTATATTCTGAATCAGAAAAGAAATTTACTGTAGAAAGTATGTTTGACAAGGCTTTCCATGCGTGTTCAGTTCAGAAGAATGCTTCCGGTGGTTATTACAGTAATTCTGTCGTATTTTATGATAACGCTATGCACGAAAAGGAAGTGTTCTCTGAAAGACTTATTTCGGACATGGATATGGCGATAAAGGAGAAACAATTCAAGGTTTTCTATCAGCCAAAGTATAACATAAAGGGTGACAGACCTGTTCTTGCAAGTGCAGAAGCGCTTATCCGTTGGATTCATCCTGAGTTAGGTTTTATCAGTCCCGGAGTCTTCATACCGCTTTTTGAAGAAAACGGGCTTATACATAAGCTTGACAGATATGTATGGCATGAGGCTGCACGTCAGATACGTGAATGGAAAAATAAATATCATCATTCTTTGCCTGTATCCGTTAATGTGTCCAGAGTAGATATACTTGATCCGGGCTTGGAAGGTGAATTGGCAGATATTATTAATGAATTTGATCTTGAAACCGGTGAATGCCTTCTTGAAATAACAGAATCAGCATATACAAATAATTCCAGCCAGATCATCAGTACGGTAAATAATCTCAGAAATATGGGCTTCCGTGTGGAAATGGATGACTTTGGTTCAGGCTATTCATCACTTAATATGCTTGCATCATTGCCGATAGATGCGTTGAAGCTTGATAGGGGCTTTATCAGAAATATTACAAAAAGTGAAAAGAACAGCCGTATGGTTGAAATTATGATAAGCATTGCAGATTATCTTTCGGTGCCTGTTATTGCAGAGGGTGTTGAATACGAAGAGCAGTACAGGCTGCTTAAAGATCTTGGCTGTGATATAATACAGGGTTATTATTTTTCAAAGCCTGTTTGTGCTGAGGATTTTGCTTCTCTGATTGAAAAAGAACTGGATTTATCGGCTGCTGAACAGAAGAATACTTGAAAAAAGTGCATAAAGAAAATATGGAGGTGCTAATATGCTTACAGTTGAGAAATTAAAAAGCTTCGGAGCAAATACAGATGAGGGAATCGCCCGCTGTATGGGAAATGAAGGCTTTTACCTTATGCTTGTTCCGAAGGTAATTGATGATAAGAGACTTGGGGAGCTTGAAAGCGGAATTGCTGAAAAGGACTATAAAAAGGCTTTTGAAGCTGCCCATGCACTAAAGGGAATGTTTGCTAATCTTTCCCTTGATCCGCTTACAAAGCCTGTTTCAGAAATGACAGAGCTTCTCAGAAATGGTGTTGACACAGACTATTCCGGACTTCTTAAGGAAGCAAAGGATAAAATGGGAGAGCTGAGGTCTCTTAACAGCTAAAGAGGTGTTTTAGTTTGCTGAATGTATCACATCTTACAAAAAAATATCATCGTTTTGTGGCAAACGATAACCTGAGCTTTATTGTAAACAACGGAGAAACAGCTGTTCTTGCTGGTCCGAACGGTGCGGGAAAATCAACAGCTATAAAATGTATAGCCGGATTACTTCGGTTTGACGGCGATATTGAAGTATGCGGTCATAATAATAAAAGCATTGAAGCGAAAAAAATACTCGGATATGTTCCTGAGATTCCGGCGCCCTTTGAACTTCTTACGGTGTGGGAACATATGGAATTTATTGCCAGAGCATATAATCTCAGCGGCTGGGAAAACCGTGCTGAAGAACTGATGGCAAGACTGGAGCTTACAGATAAGCGTGATAAGCTTGGCAAGGAGCTGTCCAAGGGTATGCAGCAGAAAATCAGTATATGCTGCGCGCTGCTTATAGAGCCTGAGGTTGTACTTTTTGATGAGCCTTTGGTTGGTCTTGATCCCCATGCAATAAAAGAGCTTAAAGCAATGCTTTCAGAAATGAAGGAAAAAGGAACTACAATAATAATTTCTACCCATATGCTCGAAAGTGTTGAGGATATATGGGATAAGGTATTCATAATGATGAACGGCAGGATCGAAGCGGAAAGAACAAGAAAATTTGTTGAGGAAAGCGGAGAAAACCTTGAAGAGCTGTTCTTCAATATTACAGAAAAAAAGCAGACAGGAGCTGATAAGTAGTGGGTTCTATATTTTATTTGCTCCGAAAAACTGTAAAAAACGAAATAATTGATACTATCAGACATCCTCTTAAATTCCTGCTGTATGCCTTTGTAGCTCTCAGTATGCTGTATGGAGCAATAAGAGGATATACGGCAGGCGATGATCTTGGGAACTCCGAAATATTCAGCGACCCCCGTCTTCTTTCCGGCGCTTATCTTGCGGTGCTTTTTTTCATAAGCATACCTATAATGCTGAAAGGTCTTAGTTCAGGAACAAGCTTCTTTTCCCTGAGTGATGTGAATAATTTATTTGTTGCGCCTGTATCGACGAAAAGAATACTTGTTTATGGTATCGGACGCCAGCTTGCGTCAATGCTTGTTCTTGTTGTTACTTTTGCAGCTTACGGCGGTATGATAATCAATATGTTCAGGGTAACAGTCCAGCAGACAGTGGTTCTTATACTGGGTATTGCCTTGATGCTTGTTATGGTTCAGCTTGTTACACTGATGATATTCTGTCTTGCAAGCAATCATCCTATCAGAGCAAGAGTAATGAAGTATATCATATACGCGATGATTTTTTCGACACTTGGCATAGTTATTGTTTACTCCTTTGTTAATGGAATCAGTGCGGAAAATATTTTTGCAGCTGTTTCACTTCCTGTGCTTGAATACATTCCTTTTGTAGGCTGGATGCACGGTCTTGTGTTCGGGATAATGAATAATAATACTCTTAATATTATTGTATTTGGTATCCTTACCCTGCTTGCAGGAATTTCAGGAATTGTTGTTCTTAAGGTAACTGATCTTGATTTTTACGAGGATGTTTTATCTCAGGCAGAAAATTATCAGGAGTTCAAAGAAGCCGTCCGTGAAGGAAGATTCTCAGATAAGGTAATGATGGGTGATCGTGAGATAAAGCTGAGAAAAAGAGGAATAAATAAAGGAAAGGCTGCTTCATCAATCTTTTATAAGCACCTGCTTGAAGGCAGCAGAAGATCAAGGTTTATGTTCTTTAATATAAATACCTTTGTTCTTCTTTTCGTAGCTTTTGTAATAGGTTT
This sequence comes from uncultured Ruminococcus sp., assembly GCA_902766305.1. GTDB lineage: Bacteria > Bacillota > Clostridia > Oscillospirales > Acutalibacteraceae > UBA1213. The sequence goes on from CACXDE010000001.1 coordinate 4,793, forward strand.
TGGCATTAAACAGGCAAAGCCGGATATAGAGCCTACAATTATTTATCTTGCGGCAATGATAATTCTTGTGTATGTTCAGTTCTTTTTCAGTGCTTCCGGTGATTGGGTGAAGGAGCTGACAAAGCCGTACATATATCTTATTCCTGACGGCGCGGTGAAAAAGCTTATAATGGCTGCGGCAACTGGTATTATAAAGCCTTTTACAGACGGTGCGATCACATTTATTTTGTTGTCTTTTTTAGCCGGCGGACATCCTGTTGATGTAATAACTGCTATACTGACTTACGGAAGCTTCGGTACGATTTATATTGCGGCAAATATATTGGCGCAAAGGCTTGTAGGAATAGACAGCACCGGCGGTATTTTCATAACATTTTATATGTCAATGATAGTGCTGACGCTTATTCCGGGGGTTGTGCTCGGGCTTGTTGCATTATCAACCTTGTCAGCTGATTATGGTTATATAGCTACAACTTTACTTGGCGTTCCGCTGTTTGTATGGAATATGGCAGTTTCAGCCGGTATCTTTATTGCATGCCGGAATCTTCTTAATAATACAGAATAAAAAATGGGGCTGTCGCACTAACAGCAGAGAAAAATTAAAAGTTTTGCTCAAGCCTTTTCACCGGCAAGCTGCCGGACGCTTATATTTCGACTTTGTGAATATCTCTGAAATTGCTGAGAAACCAAAATTAAAAGTTTTCGGTCAAGCCTTTTTCAAAAGGCTTGCGGGTCCAGGGCAGTGCCCTGGTCGCTGCGGAGCAGCGAAACAAGCGTGAGAATCCCTCGGCAAGGGGTGAATTTAAAAACAGTCCGGTGGACTGTTTTTAAA
>CACXDE010000002.1 GCA_902766305.1 uncultured Ruminococcus sp.
ACCTCTTGTAAGGTTGTTGCCGACCTGTTTCATTATCTCATTCAGCGGTCTTTGAATACCGTCATAAATAGCTCCTATAAGACCGGGACCAAGCTCAACAGAAAGCGGTGCTCCTGTAGACTCAACTTCTTCGCCCGGACCAAGACCGGAAGTCTCCTCATATACCTGTATAGAAGCCTTATCGCCGTGCATCTCTATGATCTCACCGATCAGTCTTTGTTTACTTACACGCACAACGTCAAACATATTTGCGTCACGCATTCCCTCTGCAATTACAAGAGGTCCTGCCACCTTTGTTATTATTCCGTTTGCCAAATTCTACACCCCTTCTATTTATTTAAAAATCCTTTTTTCCCTGATCAAGACGTTTAGGCATGTTTTCCTCCAGAGCAAAGGTCGTAGATTTAGTTACGCTGTGCATTGAATAATACAGTGCCTTGCCCGCAGCATCAAAAAGCTCCTCGAACGACTGACCGTCATCAGGATATATGCTTATTCCAACCTTGCCTTTTACGCTGACCTCTTCCTTATCATCTCTGAATGTATTATCAAGGGCAGCAATTATTGACTGCGCCTTTTCAGTAAGCTTGGTACGGCTGCCCAGACCCTTCACAAAAATAAGGAACTGAGACCCGTTAATTCTTCCTATTATATCGCTGTCCCTGAAAAGCTCCCTGACATTTTCAGCTGACTCCTTCAGAACAGCATTTGCAAATGGTTTTCCAAATTCCTTCTCAACACGGTCGAATCCGCATATTTCAGCAACGATTACCGCATGAGTTCCGGAAACACCTTCATCATAAAGATAGCTCTTTATCTTATTCTCAGCCGCCGTCTTATTATACAGATTAGTTATATAATCTGTTCTGTCTTTTCTTGAGCTGTCCTCACTCATAGTAGAACGCTCTTCTGAGACATCTGCGCATACGGCCATTATCTTCGCCGGAACACCAGCGGCATTTCTCACTGCTACAAAATGTATCCTGTTCCAGACATAAGTCTCGTTATTTGCATTATATACACGAACCAGACATTCTGTATCATCGCTTTCAGACCGTGCAAAATTTATCTTCTCAATAAACTTCTTCACATCATCTGAATGCAGCAAGCCTGATTTTCTGATATTTTTCACAAATTCAAATACCGGCGGCTTATATCCGTACATTTTTTCAAAAGAACCCGAAAACTTCACGCTGTCAAGTCTCGGTATCCACTCAAAGATAAATGACCTTGTCTGTTCAAGTATCTCATCATACAGCTTGTCGCTCATTTCAAGTGAATTTTTCTTTCCTGAATCCAGAGCCGGATACAGCCTTTCATCTCCGTCAGAACTTGTAAAAATAGAAACAAACTCATCACTGCTGAGAAATTCCTGACTGTAGATACCGAACGACGTTCCCGTTCTTTTGATAACCTGCTTTATTACCTCATTATCGGTATGTACAGGAAAATATGTATATACGCCTGCCCCGGCAAAGCAGTCCATCAGGCAGACAGCCGCTTCAACAGGTATCAGACCATCCGATATTTCAGTAACAAATGATGTAGAAAAAGTTATCCTGTCCACCAGATGCTTAGTGAATATCTTGGTACTTACGCAGTTCATTCCCACATTATATACGCCTATCTCAAAGCCATGACCTCTCAGAATTTCAGTAAATTCCACAGCCCTTCTCATATCCATCTCATTGAGCATATCCTGAGTCAGGTTTATGCAGACATTGTGACAGTTTATCGGATAGAAGCTAAGTATGTCCTCAAGCACTTTTGCAACAACATCCCCGTCGTTTCCGCTGAATATTGTCGTAACTGTCAGCTTAGGCAAAATTATGCAGTCCTGCTCAAACTTATATATAACTGAAAAAATACGTCTCAGGCTGTTAAGGCTCACAGCGGTGATATTTGTTGTGCCGTAAAGAGACGCATAAACATCATCAAAATCATAACCTTCATCTTCATTATCCACAGAGGTCTCTATAACATCATATGATACAGCCATATCAGTACTACTGTCAAAAGCAGGAATGAAATGCCGCTCAAAATCTACGACATGACTATTAAGCTCTCTTCCGTTTACAAAGGTACTCAGCTCAAAGCTGTCACGCATATTGTCATTATAGAAAAGATACATATTCTTTCCGTTTATCTTTCCTATGTCAACAGCCTTTGTAGCGTTGGCAAAAAGTTTATCAAATGTCTTGCCGTACTTCGGATATTCAGCAACACCAATGCAGGCCGAAAGCTCAGGGTATGTAACACCGTCAAATTCATATATCTTATGAAGCTTTCTGAAAATATTGTCAACTATAGAAATAGTTTCCTCTTTTGAAGGAACATCCTTTACAAACACAATGAAATTATCGTCCTCTACCCTGCCAGTTATGCTTGACTCGCTGAACTGCTGACGAAGAATACTTCCGATATCCTTAAGGATCTCATTTCCGAAACGGTATCCTGTTCTGCGGTTAATACTGCGGAACCCGTCAATATCAATAAGTATCAGCAGATGAGTGCCGTTCCTTCCGGAGTTGGCTATAAAATCGCTTACCTCATTTTTCAGACCATTATAGTTCCACAGTCCTGTAACAGGGTCTCTGTCAGTCAGTATCTCATCAAGACTTGAGGTAACAGTACTGTGACTCAAAGTCTCGATACTTACAAATATCTTTGATACCGCTCCGTCCTCCTCAACAGGAACAGCAGTACACCTTACCCCGGCATAAATATCGCTGCCAAGCTTCATAGGACATTCAAGTACTATTCTCTCATTGCCGTTTTTTAATTCCCCGACAATATGCTCCGTCCGGAAAGCACGTCTGAATATATTCCTGTACTCCTCAGACACAAGCTCTCCCAGAAGCATAACAGCCTCTGAATAATTCTTCGGTTCATAACCGACAAGATCATTGAAGCTTCCCTTCCTGTCCAGTGTGATATCCTTTTTTATGTCAAACTCAAATACATAATCAGAAACACGGTTAAGTATCTCGCCGTTCTTTTTCACTGATTTCTGCATTTCTTCCTTTTGATTTTCAATAGTACGGATAAGCTGTTCCCTGTCCATTTTACGGTAGATATCGCGGCTTTCCTTTTCAGTATCTTCCGTAAGCTTTGTTTCGTCGCCCTTAGACAATCTGCTGTCATCATGATTGACATCAGCGTACTCCTGCGCAAGAGCTTTAAATTCGCCCAATGACGCAGAGAAACACTCCATCATTTCATCGGAAAATTTTCCGCAGGCACCTGTTCTTATCATATCTACCGCCTGCTCATGAGAAAAAGCCGCTTTGTACGGTCTTTCGCTTGTCAGTGCGTCATAGCAGTCCGCAACCGATACTACCTGAGCCCAGATAGGAATTTCATCGCCTTTTAGACCGTCAGGGTATCCCATTCCGTCATACTTTTCATGGTGATAGCGGCATATATCATAGCAGTATGTGAAATATTCATTCTTTTCCACCGTATCAAGCTGATCAAGCAGATCACAGCCCTTGACGGTATGCTGCTTCATCACCTTGAACTCATCGTAGGTAAGTCTTCTCGGACTGAGCAGTATAGAATCAGGTATTGCTATTTTTCCGATATCATGCAGAGACGATGCCGACGCAATAAGATTCATCTTTTCCTCAGTCATCTTATATTCCGGATGCTTTCCGGCAAGATGCCTTAGCATTACTTCCGTAAATTTCTTTATCCTGTGAATATGTCTTCCCGACTCCACATCACGGTATTCTATAACCGTACTCAAAGTGTCCAGCATATCATTATTGATAGTATTGATCTTTTTCTGCTGATCCTTCATAACCTTATTCTGAGACACGATCTTTTCGGTCTGTTTTTCTACCAGATCCTCAAGCTCGTTTTTATGCGAATAAAGCTCTACCAGATTGCCGACTCTTTTCTGTATCACAAAAGGATTCACAGGCGAAGAAACAACATCGCTGAAATGCAGATCAATATTCATCTGCTTCATACGGGAGCTGTTGTTATTCAGAATAAGCAGCACCGGAATATTCTCAAACACCTTAAGATTAGTCAGAGTTCCGACTATCTCCTTTGTGAAGTTTTTAGCAATACTCTCATTTATCAGTATAATAGATATACTGTTCCTATATTGCAATATCATCTGAAAAGCTGTTTCACTTCCTGAAGCCTGCACGATCTCAAATTCAGAGGAAAAAATTTCGTGGATAATCGACTTGTTCATCTCTGTATTATCCGCAAGCAGCAACTTTTTCAATATAATTACCCCCTGAGCAGAGCATTAATAGTATCGTTAATCCGCAAGATACACCATGCTCATTATTCAATAATTTCCTAACATAGATTATACACTTTCATTTCCCGTTTGTATACAGTTTTTTGTATTTTTGTCAAATACAAAAAATATTAAAACGATTTTTTGTTGCTTTTGTATATGAACATGCAAATATAATGTATAAAACTGTAAATCATTGAATAAAACTGAACCTCAGGCTTATCCTTTCCTCAAAAAAATAAATTATCAATACAATACTGCCGCACGCATGTACGGCAGCATTATTTTTATTAATTTCCTCTCATTATATCCATAGCTGATTCCGGATCATCAGCCTTGAAAACACCAGTACCCGATACTGCAACATCTGCGCCGGCATCCGCTGCCTGCCTTGCGGTTTTTACAGATATACCTCCGTCAACCTCCACAAGCACATCAAGAGACCGCCTTTTTATCTCCTGCTTTATTGCGCTTACCTTAGGCATCATATCAGCCATAAACGACTGCCCGCCAAATCCCGGTTCAACAGTCATAACAAGCACCATATACACCTTATCAAGATAGGGAAACACTGCCTGCGCCGGAGTTTTCGGCTTTACAACAACTCCCGGTCTGACACCAAAGCTTTTTATTTTATCTATCACCTCATCGGGATCACAGTCTGCCTCCACATGAAATGTAATGATATCTGCCCCGGCTTTTGCAAAGGGTTCTACATAGCTCAGCGGATCATCTATCATAAGATGTACATCAAAGGGCAGCTTCGTATAAGGACGGACAGCCTTGACTATCCCCGGACCTATTGTAAGATTAGGTACAAAATGCCCATCCATTACATCAAGGTGAACAAAATCAGCTCCTGCCTTGTCTATCCGCTGAACCTCTTCGCCCATCCTTGCAAAATCACAGCTCAGAAGAGACGGCGCTATCTTCATACTTATCATCCTCCGTTTTATCTCAGTGCGTCATGAAAGCTTTCTTGCAGCAATTGACACTATTATCATAGCTGCACACCAGAAGCCTATGTACAGAAGAAGCTCCACACTTCCGAGCTTTGCAAAGCCCGAAACAAAGGCTATTATTGTAACAAGAATAAAACCAGCAATTATGGATAAATACTGTACTATCTTGGCAATTGTAATAGTAGACCTTATCCTTATACATCCTGCAACAGCCTTCGCAAAGGAAGAAAGCCTGCCGTCAGTTACGAGATATGCTCTTGAAGATTTTTCCTTGCCGCTAAGCTCCTCATGGCAAGCCTGTCCGACCACTGTAGGCAGAATCTTTATACATTTCGGATAAAGACCAAACTTCTCTGCAATATGCTTCTGATTGACATTCGGATCTAAGGTTCTCACAACGAAATTCACTCCGCTGTCTTCAAGCTCTCTCAGTCCTTCAGCTATAGCCCTGTCTACCTTGTATGTAAGAATGAACATGACAGCAACCTCGCCTGCGACCGAAATATAAACTATTTCGTTTCCTCTTTTGCGGTATCTTGCTTCTATCGACTCATCAGGCAGACGTATATTATGCTTGACAAAAAGCTCTCTTCTGCCGATAAGTATCCTGTTGCCGCTGCACCAGCCTGAAAGTCCCATATCGTCCACATATGATACGCTTTCATACTCCGGCAGATCAACCTTTGACTGACGTACTATAGTTTCAAACACATGGGTAAGCGGTCCGTTTACAGCAAATGTCATGGACGCTCCAGCCGAAATAGCTTCACGAAGCTTGCTTTCATTAAGGGTCTTCATACCGCTTAGGACTATATTACCCTTGGGATAGAGGTCAGACGATTCAAACATAATGGTATTGGTATCGCCGAACTGCTTAACGGCTTCATAGCCTACTATCATAGCACCGCTGCGGTTTGCTGACGCACAGAGGTTAAGCATAGGAATATTCACTGCTAACAGACTGCACATCGGCAGGGTTATACAGGACGCCATCGCAAAGAACGACACGCCTCCTACAAGATCTGACGACACAATACCATAGGTCACAGCAGCTGCAAGGGAGATAAATGCAAAAATTGGTGCCAGTACGGCAGAAAGCTCTTCGACCGGATCTGACGCATACGACAGCTGAAGGAAATTGCTCATAAATTCAGACAGCTTGCTGTATGCAATTATCGGTCTGCGTGAGGACAGACCGCTTACAAATCTGTCCGCATTTTCTGAATTTGTATATATCTTACCGGCATATTCAGCCTTATCGCTGCGCAGGAAACGGAAGTTATCCGCTGTTCTGCGTATTATCAGAAGCTTGCCCATACTGTTCAGAAGCAGCGCCAGTATCAGCAGCGGAACATAAATATGATAAGTTTCGTTCAGAAATACATCCGGCTGGAAAAGCGATACAATAGACTGTACAGCAGCTGCAAGCGATGCAACTGCAAGCGGCGTATCACTGTTTCCCCTGAACCTTTTCAAAGGAGTAAAACCGTTGAATATAGGAAATCTCGAAAGATAAACAGAAACAAGGAACAGCAAAAACATTATAGCAGAATATACCAGCCAGCCGTTTTTCATATTATTTACGAATATCTGAGGCATGGTTTTGGCAACTACAACGGTAATTATTGAACCAAGACAGGTACAAAGCAAAACAAGTGTTCGTACAAATACCTTGCTGAAATTCTCGTTTATATCATCTCTTATTTCTCCGGCATCCTCTGCCTTTGAGTAATCGGATATTTCTGTCTTTACGACCTCTTCCTCTTCCTCCTCGTCAAATCTGTCACCCTCATAGTCAAAAATATCTCTGAATCTGAATTTTTTCTTTTCATTTCTTTTTGACTTATCAGAAGCTTTTGCGGAAGAACGAACAGCCTTTTCCTTTTGCTTTACCGGTGCAGTCTTTTTCTTCTTATTTTCCTCACCGTTTATCTTTGTGACCTTTGGAATGTGCTCCGGCGGCTTATGCGCTGAATTTGTCTTTTTTTTCGGTGCATCGGCATTAATATGTACAGGCTCTGATATCTTCACAGGCTTTTTTACGGCTGACGGTCTGACAGGCTTTTTCACTTCCTGGGATGGTTCTGACGTTACCGGCTTTTCAGGCTCTGACTCCTTTCTCATCCGTCTGGTACTCTCGTATTCAGCCTTGAGAGTTCTGCTGAACTTGCCTGCCATAACAACCAAGGGATTTATCTCCGGACTTCTGTAGGTTATTTCACTGCTGCTGACGCTCTTGGGCGGCTCCCACGGTTCAATACTGATACCGTCGCCTCCCGGCAGTCCGTTTGCAGTTCTGTTAGTTTCATTATCATCCGTCTTCTGTTCATTCGTTTGCAGTTCGTAGGAAGCTTTATGCTGTTGAACCCTCGGCGGCTCTGTGCGCTTCGGTGCTTCATGCGAAAGCTCCTGCGGCTTCTGAACACGCGGCAGCTCTGTGTGCTTCGGCACTTCATGCGAAAGCTCCTGCGGCTTCTGAACACGCGGCGGCTCTGTGCGCTTCGG
>CACXDE010000003.1 GCA_902766305.1 uncultured Ruminococcus sp.
CTGCGCCTGTAACTGTCTTGTCGTCGAGACCCTCTTCATACAGCACTACATCAGGCTTTATTATACCTCCGCATTTGCAGCGAGGAATACCCTGAGTTTCAGTGATTATAGAAATATCATATGCCCTGTGGCATTTCATACAGTAATTTCTCATCACAGAGCCGTGAAGCTCATAAACCTTTTTGCTTCCCGCCGCCTGGTGCAGTCCATCTATATTCTGAGTAACAACTGCCTTAAGCTTCCCCTCTTCTTCAAGCTTTGCAAGAGCAATATGCGCTTTGTTGGGCTTTGCTTCAAGACAGATCATTTTTTCTCTGTAGAACTCGTAAAATTCAGCCGGTCTTGACATAAAAAAACTATGACTGAGAATAGTTTCCGGCGGATATTTGTATTTCTGATTATACAGACCGTCAACACTTCTGAAATCCGGTATACCGCTTTCGGTAGAAACACCGGCACCTCCGAAAAAGACAATATTATTGCTGTTGTCGATAACTTCCTTTAATTGTTCATACATAGTCAGCACCTCCAGAGCTGCCCGATCAGAAATTACTGCCGTTCCATCCCCAGTTCGGAGTTTCTTCATACTTAATGTATATCCTGTCAGGAGATATTCCGAGACCGGTTGAAACTATGTCAGTGATTTTTTCTGTCAGGGTATTATAATTATTTCTGCTTGAAGAACCGTAGATCTTTACTTCGATAAAGGCATTCGGCGTATTTTTGTCGCCCCTGAAATAAAGACGCTGCTGATCTTCAATATTTACCATAAGCCAGCTTTCACTCTTGCCGGGTATACAGCTGATAGCTTTACCGAGCAGGGTTTTGATTTCTTCTTCTTTTTCGTCAGAAACCTTTACATTGACTTTGACATTTATAAACGGCATTTTAAAGACCTCCCGTTGAATGATTATGAGGAATGTGATATAATAAAAAACAACAATCCATAAACTAATTCTATCACATATCCATAAAAATTTCTACTATATTGCAGAAAAAATAATGGACAGATGAATTTTGTACAAACCATGAAAGGAGATTGTACACTAATGAATATCACAGTTTTAACGGAAAATACATCCTTATCTCCTGAGATAGGGTGTGAACACGGTCTGTCACTGTATATAGAAACAGACCAGCATAAAATATTATTTGACATGGGACAGACAAACCTTTTTTACGAAAATGCGAAAAAGCTTGAGATTGACTTAGAAGATGTTGATATAGCTGTTTTGTCTCATGGACATTATGACCACGGCGGCGGACTCAAAAAGTTTTTAGAAATCAATGACCATGCACCGGTGTATATAAACCGATATGCTTTTGAACCGCACTATAACGGAACAGAAAAATATATAGGAGTTGACACTGACATAAAAAGCAGCACCCGTCTTATATTCACGGATAACGAGTACAAAATATCAGAGCAGTTAACGCTGTATTCCTGCAATGACAGGAACAGGCAGTTTGAAATTAACATGGGCGGTCTGAATTTTATGCAGAACGGAAAGCTGATTCCGGAGGATTTCAGGCATGAGCAATATCTGAATATAATAGAAAATGGTAAAAGCTATCTGATAAGCGGATGTTCTCACAAAGGTATACTTAATATAATGGAATGGTTCAGACCTGATTATCTTATCGGCGGCTTTCATTTTATGAAGCGTGAATGCACTGATGATCTTAAATGTGATGCAGAGCTTCTTGATAAATACAAGACCTTATATTACACCTGTCATTGTACAGGGGTGGAACAGTATGAATATATGAAACCCTTTATACATAATCTGCACTATATTTCGTCAGGACAGACTATCTTAATATGAACAGGACGAATTATTATTTCCAGTAGAAAGACTAAGTGTAAAATTATAGTTGGCAACGATAAATATTATCTTTGGTGAAACAAAAATGGAATAGCACTGCCCGGCGCAGAGCCTGCGCACCCAGATCAGTCTTGCACTACTTCATTGTAAAACGTAACATTTGTGAATCGTTCTTTGCGCCAGTGAATTTACGGACTAGCA
>CACXDE010000004.1 GCA_902766305.1 uncultured Ruminococcus sp.
TCACAAAGCATATCCAGATCTATCATATAGGGGTTGCCCGCATATGTAGAGAAGGACTGATACGGTGAATCGCCGTAGCTTGTGGGACCAACAGGGAGCAGCTGCCAATACGTCTGACCTGCCTCTTTCAGAAAGTCTACAAATTCATACGCTGCTTTGCCGAGCGTGCCTATTCCGTAAGGAGAAGGCAGCGAAGTAATGGGCATCAAAATGCCTGCACTTCTTGGCATAGATAAATCATCTCCGTTCTATTATAGTATATTTCTTGTTCATTTTCCATCAAATGATACAATTTAAATAAAACTTTTTACATTCGTAGTATATTTTATCACGAATTTAAAACATAATCAATAGTTTTGCACAATTTTTTTATTTACAAAATAGATTTTTATTGCAAGTGTCATATTTTTGTTTGTCAATTTGTTCTTGTAGTACAATAATACGGCACTACTGCATACCCGCTTCCTCAATTGTAAGAGCAAGCGCATTTACGGCAGAAAGCTGCCTGATGACTTCACGGCTGTTCTCACTGCCGAAGAAAAATTCCTTCGCATAGGTTTTCTCCGCCGTGCTGATACCAATACAGACATAGCCTACCGGCTTTCCCTCGAGCGCACCCGATGGACCTGCAATTCCGGTTGTTGAAATACCGATATCTGCGCCGCTCAGCCTGCGTACTCCCTCAGCCATTTCCTTTGCAGTTTCAACACTGTATTCAGTATACTCTTGCAGCGTTTCATTTTTAACACCGAGAACCTCATGCTTTATCCGGTTTGAGTAAGAGCATACACCGCATTCTATCACTTCCGAAGCGCCCGGAACGGATGTGATAATTTCAGATATCATACCGCCTGTCAGACTTTCGGCACTGGATACCTTAAGCTCCTTCTCTTTAAGCGCACTTACAAGCTCCGTGCTAAGCTTTTCGATCTTTTGTCTCATTTCAACCGACCTCATCTGCATTTCATCGTAATAACCTGCATATACTATTGTAACACGGACTTTATCAGATTACAACATTATTTTGATGATTTTTTTGTATTTTTTGTATTAATTTATCAAAATTGCATTTTGCCGCCTTTTCTATCTTTTGTTCATAATTTATTAACAATTTTTCCGCTCAAAATGCTATAATTGTATCTGTGTTTGTTCTTTATCTCTTATGCGTAAAACGGCATTTTTACAACAGGGGGCTGTAATATGCTTCAGGAAGAAACATTCATCAAAGCTTTTATTATTAATATAGTTCTCGGATGTATATGGCATTTTATAATATTTGTCGTGTGCGTCACAGTCGATGTTTCTTTTTTTGACGCTGATAAAAAGATGTACAGACCTCACAAATGGGAAAGGTGCGGAAAATTCTACAGCGATAATCTAAAAATAAATAAATGGAAGGATATGCTTCCTCAATATATAGGAAAAGACGGTTTTTCAAAGGATCATCTTGACAATGTTTCTGTAGAATATCTCGATACATTTATAATGGAAACCTGCCGTGCGGAATGGAATCATACCATGAATTGTCTGTACTTTGTGGTATTGATCGTTATCAACCGTTTTTCAATGGCTCTTTTTCTTTCCGCCATACTTTTTGTTGTAAATCTTCCGTTTGCAGTTATTCAAAGATATAACCGTTTTCGTCTGCAAAAGCTGAGGTATACTATTATCCGAAAAAAGGAAAAAGAAGCTCTGATATGTTCACGTCAGAGCATTGCAAGGAGTTAAAATATGGACTGGTTTTTCACAGAACATGCCGGTAATGCCGGCGATACACACATAATAACCGGCGAGGATGCCGTACATATAACTAAATCTCTTAGAATGTCTGTAGGAGAGATAATCACGCTTTGCGACAAACAGAGAAATGAACATTTGTGCAGAATCGAAAAGATAGACAGGGATACAGTAACGGTACGTATCGTCACTAAAGAAGAATGCAGTCATGAGCCGTCAATAAATCTGACCTTATATTTTGCTCTGACAAAAGGAGACAAGCCTGAAACCGTCATACAAAAATGTATCGAGCTTGGAGTAACGGAGATAGTACCCGTTCTGACAGACAGATGCGTTTCACGTCCGGATGCAAAATCTGCCGAAAAAAAGCTTAAGCGTTATCAGAAAATAGCTCTCCAGGCAGCGATGCAGTCAAGAAGAGGCATAGTGCCTGAAATAAAACCTCTGGCAGAATTAAAGGACGCTGCAAAGGACTGCGGCAAATATGACAAAACGATACTTTTCTACGAAGGCGGCGGACAGTCAATCAGAGATATAATTACAGAGACTGACAGGAATATAGCTGTATGGATAGGTCCGGAAGGCGGATTTGAAGAAAGGGAAGTTGAAATTCTTTGCAAAAACGGTGCTGTAACAGCAACTTTAGGAAAAAGAATACTGAGAGCTGAAACTGCCCCCATAGCAGCGGCTGCCGCAATAATGTTCCATACCGGAAACATGGAGCTTTAAGAAATTTGGAATGTGGAAAGTGGAAAGTGGAAAGTGGAATTAACGAAAGGGGAATGAAAAATGTTAGGAATAATCGGTGCACTTGATATCGAGGTAAACGGTATCATTCAAAAAATGGAAAATCCCTGCGAAAAAATAATCAGCTCGATAAAATTCACATCAGGCATTATTGACGGAACAAAATGCGTTATAGCAAAATGCGGTATCGGTAAAGTCAACGCTGCACTCTGCACACAGACTATGATACTTGAATATCATCCAGACAAGATAATAAACACCGGAATCGCCGGAAGTACATCGTCAGAAACTCATATCGGCAGCGTTGTAATTGCCGAAAATGTCGTACAGCATGACTTTGATACAACTCTTTTAGGCGATGAAGCTGGTACGCTTTTTTTGCCGGAAGAAAATATTATCTACATACCTGCCGACAAAGCACTTGAAAAAGAGCTTGTAAAGGTCTGCGCTGAGCTTGGCGATATAGACTGCACTGTAGGAACTGTTGCAACCGGCGATCAGTTTATAGGAACTATCGAAGACAGATTTTCAATACATGAGCGTTTCGGCGCCGTTGCCTGTGAAATGGAGGGCGGAAGCATTGCCCAGGTTTGTTACGTCAACAAAGTTCCATTTTCTATACTTCGTTCTATATCAGACGACAGTACAAGCGATGAAAGCGCACAGGTTGAATACAGTACATTTTCTAAGTCAGCTGCCGAAAAGGCGATTGAGATAATAACAGCGTTCATAAAGGATACTAAGCTTTAAAAAATACAGACTTCTGAAAATATGCAAGGAGAGTAAATGAATGAAACCAAACGAATTACCTGATACATATTATCTGATGGACTGCGAAGAAATAATCGAAAAAACCGATATTGTGTCTCCCCCATCGGATAGTATTAACCTCAAATATGATGAGAAAAAACGTCCCTGCTCTTACATAAGTCTTAGCGACAGCGGCAGGGAAAGTTTGATAAGATTAGGTATGCTCTTTCCTGAACCCAAGCAATCAGGAAGACCACATTAATATCATAACACAAAAGCCAAGGAGGAAAAAAATGAAGAGAAGAAAAAACTTTTTAAAAGCTGTTGCAGCATTATTATGCTGTACTGCGGCAGTATCCGGATTCATATCCGACACAGGAGCAGCAACTGTTTCAGCTGCTGAAAACACACAGTCTGCCGATGTTTCAGTAATCGAAACTTCTTACGAAAACGATGATACATCATCAGGAGAATCATCAGAAGCATATGAGATACCCGCTTATCTTTCTGATAAACAGAACGATGTGAGGGAAATAAGGACATACAAAGCTTTCAGTTACTTTGTAAATGATGAAGGTACTGTAACTCTGATATCTTACGCAGGCTTTGACAATTCTGTAAAAATACCTACAGTAATTGGAAGACTGCCGGTAACAGAAATTTCAGATCAGGCTTTTATGGGTAAAAAGCCATTATTCAATATTACTTTACCTGCCGGACTGAAAAAAATCGGCAGCAAAGCCTTTGCCGGATGTACCAGATTAAAGGAGATTACCATTCCTTCTGGAATTGAGTATATAGCGGATGACGCTTTCGGAAATCCGGAAGAAGAAGCAATAAGCCTGAAAAAAATAACCGGCATCGGAAATACAGCTGCACAGACATTTGCCGAAAAGTATGGAATAGACTTTAATGACATAGGCATACCGACCGGACTTACACTCAGCCAGACATCTGTTGAAATAAAAAAAGGAAAAACATATACAATCTCAGGCACAGTCTCCCCTTCAACTGCGGCAGATAAAACTCTCAAATGGACAACAAGCGACAGTACAATTGCAAATGTAAAAAACGGTATAATAACAGCCGTTGGTACAGGCAGCGCTGTCATCTCCGCTGAAACATCTAACGGCATTACCGCTGTATGCAGCGTGACAGTTATTCCCGGAATAACACCGTCTCTTAAGCTTAATAAGACCTCTGTAAGTATCGGAAAAAATGAAAGCTACACGCTTGTTCCCACACTTAAATCAGACTCTGACGAAGTAATAAAATGGAACTGTTCAGACAAAAGCATTGTAAGGGTAAACGGCGGCAAAATCACGGGCTATAAAACCGGTACAGCAACCGTAAAAGCCTATACTGCAAGCGGTCTGACTGCTTCATGTACTGTTTTCGTTAAATCAGCCCCCAAAACAGTCAGTCTTTCAAAATCTGTTGTTTCACTTGGTTTAGGTGAAAATTTTGAACTTAATGCTGTTTTACCTTCCGGTACTGCCGCAGCTGTAAGAACATTCAGCAGCAGCAACGAAAATGTTGTAAAAATGACAAAAACTGACTGGAAGGCACAATTCAAAGCCGCAGCTCTTGGAACAGCGACTGTAAGCGTAAAGCTTTATAACGGCGTTACAGCCTCCTGTACCGTAAACGTAAGAAAAGCGCCTTCTTCAATTTCACTCAGCAGTACAGTAATAAATATAAGAGTAGGAGAAACATCCAGTCTCTCTTCCATTATTCCGGCTGACTGTGCAGCGGCAAACAGAGTATATATATGTATGAACTCAACTGTCATCAAAATGACAAAGTCCAACTGGACGGCGGAGTTTAAAGCACTCAAAACCGGAACGACAACAATAAGAGTAAGCATATACAACGGAAAAACAGCCGATTGTAAAATTGTAGTATCGAATGCGCCCAAGATATATCTGAGTCCGTCTAACCAGTATGCGAATACATATTCCTATGGCTTCACAAATGAAATGGAGCAGTGCAACCGTATTGCAGACGCTACGAAAATCGCCTTGGAAAGATGCGGTTTTATTGTAAAGAAAGCGCCTAAGCTCCAGGATATGTTTGTCAGCATAGATGAAAGCAATTCATGGGGTGCTGACTTGCATATGCCGATACACACTAATGCCGGCGGCGGCGCAGGTACAATGTGTATGGTATACAAGAGAACGGCAGAAACACTGAAATACGCTGAACCAATATACCGTGCTGTTCAGGCTGTAACTCCCGGAAAAACAAATTATGGAGTACAGGAATACCCTAAGCTGAACGAATTAAAAAGAACAAATAAGATCGCTGTATACACCGAGGTTGATTTTCATGACAATCCGATGATAGCCAAATGGATCATAGAAAACCCGAAAACAATAGCAGAAGCATTTGCTAAAGGTGTGTGTGAAGCATACGGCTATAAATATATAGCACCGTAAAATCAAACCGGCTGGGAAGCATTTTCCGGCCGGTTTTTTGACATTATTTATCATTTGTCTTAAATAACTTAGCGTACTATTGATTTCAATACACCGCAGTGATATAATGACTATTATCAATAGTATTTCAGACTGACAGTCTCTGATATTTATCAAAAAAAACGAACTTTAAGTAAAGGGGTTAATTGTTATGATTAAAACATCATTTGCAAAAAGAATTTTTTCTGCATCAATTGCTGTTGTAATGGCTTTTGGCGCATCCGCAATGTCAGCAAGCGCATTGGATCTCGGAACTCTTAAAACTGATATAGATTCAGTTCTTCCTCTGAACGGTTCCGGCAGTACCCTTACACTTAATCAGACTTATGAATTGCCTGATTATATATCAAAATATACCGGAGCGTCTTATAAAGTGTCCGTGTCTGATAACGGCGTACTAAAATATAAGGACGGAAAAATAACAGCAGTCGGCACGGGCAAGGGTACAGTAAATATAACTACAAAGGGCGGTAAGAAGCTCAGCTTTTCTTTTGATGTGCCGATCCCTGAAAAAACTATAACTCTTGATAAAAGCAAGCTCAGCATGAAAACAGGACAAACCTCAAAGCTAAGGGCAAAGCTGAAAAACTCAACCGGCAGAATCATCTGGAAGTCCTCAAACACAAAGGTTGTAAGCGTTGATCAGAACGGTAAGCTAAAGGCAAATAATGCTGGTACGGCGACTATCACAGCGACAAGCGACCTGGGAAAATCAGCGTCCTGCGTGATAAGCATCGGCGATCCTGTTTATGTACAATCTATAGATATAAACACACATTTTATTGTACTGCCGGTTGGTCAGAGCTACCAGCTCAAAGCCTCTGTTACTCCGTCAAATGCGGATAACAAGACTTTAAGCTATGTTGTATCAGATCCGAATAAGGCTTCCATCTCAGGTGGAAAGGTAACTGCAAAGAATCCGGGACAAACAAAAGTAACGATCACTTCCAGCAACGGAAAAAAGGATGTATGTACTGTATTGGTAACTAAAAAACAGAAATAAAGTAAATGAATTACAATATATAGCAAGTAGTAAACGTCATTTATAAAGTCTTATTGTCAGCCTGAAAAAAAACTCCTCCTCCCTGTCATTCTGAGGAGCGCAGCGACGAAGAATCTTTTGGGTTACACTGCTTTTGTGAAAAAGATCCTTCGCTTACGCTCAGGATGACATTAGGGCAAAACTTTTGTCGTTTACTAAAGCTTTTACAAACTATCAGTGTCATTATTGCCGTGTACATTGTACATTGAAAATTGTTTTCCCCTCTCACCATTTTCTAGTGAGAGGGGATTTTTTTGTTAGTTATTCGGATTTAATGCTATGGCTCGTTTTTATTGCTCACAGCATAGTAATGTATCTACGCTGGTCTGCTGCGGAGATACCGAGTGTTTCCATCACAGAATCGGCGTTTTGTTTATCTATGGGTTCGGTAAACTCGCTTGCCATTTCAATAAAGTGTTTGATATCCTCTTCACTCGCCCTGTTGCTCAATACCCTCAGACAGGTATGATAATCCTTGCTGAGACTGCTTGTAAGAATAAACTGTGTTGGTATCGCAACAACCCCAGTTATATAATACACACCGGGATACTTCTAATTTAATACGAAAGTTTAAAGATTTAAGCTCAGAGCCATGTACTCTTAGCTCTGAGCTATTAAATCAGTCAAGTGAATCAAGCTTCTTTTGCAGGTCTATCATGTGATTACGGCAGGCTGTTATTTCACCCGTGTATTTATTGAACCATTCAACGTCACGTTCATCCGGAGTTTCCTGGAGAAGCACCGCCTGAACCAGCGCCGACTGGGATCTTGAACGCTTTCTCTCAATCTCGTCAATAGTCTGGCGGCATATCTTGATCTCCTTTTTAAGCCTGTGCTTTTCAAAAAAGTTACTCATATATATCACTAATGTCCTTTCTTGTCAACGGAATCAACGACTGCGCCGGCCTCAGTAAACCCCTTATCCAGATTATTGCCCATGTCGTCAACAGCGGTCTTCATAGCCTCCAGGCGCTTCTTATCCTGCATTTGCTCAGGATATTTCATAAGACAGGCCTGAAGTTCGTTTATACTGCGCTTCTGATCCTCTGTAAGACTTTCCAGCAAAAAGCCAAAGCTGTTTGCACTGCTGAAATCAGACAGTATCCTGCGGTATCTGAGCGGAAGATCACCTTCGTTGTCAAGATATGAGCTTATCGACTCAGAGGTCTGTACAAGATATGTCCTGAACTGAGTCCTGTACTGCTCCTGCACACGATGTGTTTCATCAATATACAAACCGATAAAAACAAGAAGAGCAATAAGAGTTATGCCGAAAAGCACAATCGCCCGGATCATTCTGTCCTTCATCAGTTTTTCCTGTGTCATGTATCCTTCACCTCGTCATCCTCTGCCTTATAGTTTTCCTCCGCAAGCCGTTTTTTCTCTGCCTCTATTGCGTCACGCATTCTCTTTTCATAGCTTGCCTCAGCCTCTGCCTGCTTTTCCTCATCAGATTCTTCATTGGCTTTTTTGCCTATCTTGATTACCGAACGAAGCTCATACAGCGAAACCAGTACAAGCGGCAATATCACAAGCATAAAATACAGCTTATTTGTATCGGCAAATGAACCCATCCACATATAAAAACCGGATTTGCGGACATATACGCCGTATATCCTGTCCTTTGAAACATTTACACTGTCGGTTATCGGATTAGCGTCGCCCTTTGTGACAAATGTTCCGTCATTCAGTACTTCTTTGATGCGGTGAGTTACAAGCAGTCCCTCTATATCCTCCTGTTCGGAGTAGAAAGAAATGATATCGCCCTCTTTCAATGATGCCGGATCACAGCTCTTTACGATTATATAATCACCAACATGGAGAGCCGGCTCCATACTGCCAGTCTCAACTTTAAGTACAGTGAATCCGAAAACACTTACTGGATTTCCAGTTATAGCATTTATCGTCACATATACAGAAAATACAGTTGCTGCTACTAGAATAACAATTGCAATAATTTCAACTGCACGGTTTAAAAACTTCTTGTCATTTTCTTTCAGTTCATTCTTCCAGGCTTTATATTTCTGAATTTCAGAATTGAACCAGCGTCTTATATGCTCTATCGTGCTGACACGATATTCTCTGTACAGTGCCTCCATTTCCTTCTGAACTGCTGCCTGCTGTTCAGGAGTAAGTCTGGATTTATACACCGGTCTTGGCTTGTTCTTGCGTTCCTTCATACGCTTACGCATGAATTTGCGATCCTGTATCTTCCGCATAGTGCGGTATTTGAAGGTCTGAGCATATTTTTTGTAATATGCTTCCATTTCTATTCTCTTGCTCTGCTCCTGCTTCTTCTCCTCACGCTTTTTCATGAGACGCTCACGCAGTTCCTTGTAATCAGGACGGTCGGCATCCTCCGGTATTATGCCGAATACAACAGCAAGAATATGTCTTATCAGGCGCACAAGCATCCAGAATGGATTCCTTGAATACTCACGCCGTATTTTTTCAAAGGGCTTGCTTTCAAAGTACTTGCGTTCAGCTTTAAGCCGCTGTGCGCGTTCTGCTTCCGCACGTTCCTTTTCACGCCGCTGCTGCTCCTGCTTTGCCCTTCTGGCGATCTCTGCCGGATCCTCTGGTTCCGGCTCAGGCTCCGGCTGCTCTACTGTCTTTGCAACAATATTGTCTGCCTTTATGCCGAGAGCGATACCAAACTCGGAACGTACCTCCTGTTTTTCCTCAGCAATACGCTGACGCTCTTTCCTGGCAGCTTCTTCCGCTTCACGCTGCTTTCGTTCCTCTTCGAGACGCGCAAGCCTTGCTTCTTCTTCTTTTCGCTTTTCTTCCAGAAGCGCAAGACGCTCCTGTTCCAGTCTTTCCCGCTCCTTTTCGGCTGCCTCCTGCTCCCGTCTTTTTTGTTCGAGCATTTCCTGAATGCGGCGTTCCTGTTCAGCTTTTTCTGCTGCAATACGTTCAAGCTCCGCTTTACGCTGTTCTTCGATACGTGCTTCTTCAAGCCGCCTGCGTTCCAGTTCCTCAGCCTCACGCTGTGCGGCAAGTTCCTTCTCACGAAGCTCTTCCTGATAAGCAGTTTCAATCTCTACAGCAAGATCTATCTGCTCTATTATCTGCCGGATGTTTTCCGGGACATCAGGCTTCATTCTGATATCGCCTGTCTGGGAAATATAACCGGCAACTCCTTCAGCATAAGAATCATTCATACTGCTGAACTGTCCGTCAAAGCGCTTTATTATCTTGGGCGCAACAGGCGCAAGCTGCTTTGTTTCCAGAACATCCTGATCGGGCGATACAGAAGATCGGAACAAAAGCATATGAAGACCAACAAGCTCGTAGAAGTCCTTCATAAAATCACTCTGCGGAGATACCGCTGAATTTTGAGTATTGATCTCATAGCCTACTTTATCATAGCTTTCGATATACTGCCATAATGTCAGACAAGCCTTAAGGTCAACATTTTTCATTATGGCATTCGTCCTCATGACCGGCGGGATGATTTCTTATCGTCTGCTTTTTCTTTCTCGTCCGTCTTTTCAGCAGCCGGCTCTGTCTTCTTTTCAGCTGATTCCTTGCCGTCTGCTTTTTCTTTCTCGTCCGTCTTTTCAGCAGCTGGCTCTGTCTTTTTTTCAGCTGATTCCTTGCCGTCTGCTTTTTCTTTTTCGTCCGTCTTTTCAGCAGCTGGCTCAGTCTTCTTTTCAGCTGATTCCTTGCCGTCTGCTTTTTCTTTTTCGTCCGTCTTTTCAGCAGCCGGCTCTGTCTTCTTTTCAGCTGATTCCTTATCGTCTGCTTTTTCTTTTTCGTCCGTCTTTTCAGCAGCCGGCTCAGTCTTCTTTTCAGCTGATTCCTTATCGTCTGCTTTTTCTTTTTCGTCAGACTTTTTCTCGTCTGTCTTCTTTTCAGCTTCTTCTTTTTCCTTCTGTGCTGCAAGATATTCTTCTATTGCGCGGCGTTTGATCTCTTCTTCATCAAGAGCCGGTTCTGTTTCTCCCTTTCTTACAGCGATTACCGTAAGTATGAATTTGTACAGCTCAAACAGGAAGAACAAAGCCATCGGCAGCAGTATGCAAAGGAAAAAGCCTAACTGTGTACGGAGAAAAGCCATGATATTTCCGGCACCCTTGAGACGTATATTGGTCCATTTGCCTATAATATCCGCCTGATATGCCGGCATTTCATCATCAATAGGGTTGTTGTCGCCTCGTGTAACAAAGCTTACTGAATTTTCAGCCTGATGTATTCTTACGATACGGTGAGTGTTTTTTACTTTTCTGCCGTCGATAATTGTCCAGAAGGTTATAACGTCATCGACTTTCAGCTCGTTTATATCATTTATCTGCCGGGATATAATGAGGTCGCCTTCATCGAAGGTCGGGCTCATTGACTGTGATTCAACCGTCAGTGGTATGAATCCCATCAGATTAGATACGCCGTTTCCGCTGCTTGATGAAAAGACAAGCATCGTAATTAACAGGGCAAAAATGACGATCAGCCAAAGAATAATGTTTCCGATGATTTTAAATGCTTTTTTCATGACTCAGTTCTCCTTTAATTTTAAGTTGATTCGACAATACGGAAATTCATGCCAAATTTTATAGTACCGCCTACGATCTTGTCAACGCAGTCCGGATCATTTCCTTCAAGCCAGATAACAACTGTATATTTATCCTTAGAATTTGCTGCAAACTTTTCTGTTTTTGTTTTCATTACAACGGTTGAGGACAGGAAAGTTTCGTCGCAGTCGCCTTCTTTTCCGCGGCCGTTGGATTTTGTTTTTCCGTACACCTTTTTTTCACCGTTTTTGTACACAGCAACACGTATAGCCTCGTCAACATCCTTCGTGACATTTTCGATAACCATTTCGCCCTCATACGTTATCTTGTCGTCACCGGCATTTATAAGGTAAAACGTATAGGCTATATAGCTTTCGCCGTTGTGAGTGCCGTTTATCTGGTCAACGGTAACGGGTATGTCATCACCGCTGATATTTGTCATATTATACACTATATCCGCATTAAGCACCGACTGGGATATATTATAATCAGGGGTTTCCGAAAGGGTAAGACCCTGCTGCACCATGTCGTACTTATCGACCTTAACCGTAAAGCTGCCGAACTTAGAATAAAAGTATGAAATAGCGTATGCTGCCGCAACTATCATTATAAGTATGAGAGCGATAAGGGCGGTAATTCTCATCAGCAGCTTATATCTTTTGGCTTCTTTGGCTGTACGCCGAAGTTCAAGTGTATTTCTGACTTCCTGATCAATCTCTTTCTTGATCTCCTCAGAACTTTTATCCAAATTTCAGGACCTCCGATCAGTTTTTTACGTTGTATTATTCGCAAAGTTCGTCAAGTGTCTGGTAACCGCCCGACAGCGGACCGGCACAGAAGTTACAGCCAAACCGGTAGAGTGTCTCAGCGTGCGCGCTGTTTTTTACACCGTCAGCGACAGGTTCATAACCAAGATCGTTTATAGAATTGATAATAGAATTGATTGCCTGATCCGTTCTTTCATTTTTTCCTATCTGCTGAGTAACATATGGGCTTAGCATGACATAATCTACAGACAGCTCCGATAATCTCAAAAGCTGAGCACCGCCCTCGCCGAAGCCGGACAGCATCAGGTGAAAACCAAGCTGGCGAAGTCTGGTAATATTTTCGTCCGCCGCTTCATTTTTTTCCGTGAGCAGCTGCGGCGGCAGAACAAAGCAGATACTGCTTGCCGGGACAGAAAACTGCTGGCATGTTTTTTCAGTAAGTGCGGTCATGCTGTAGCTCTGGATAATGCTTGCCGGAATATCCAGAGATATCCAGTTAAAGACACGGTCGGATTCGCCCAGCGTCTGTATCGCCCTTACAAGCTGCGTAAGCTCCAGCGGAAACAGCTCACTGCTTTTCTTCGACACCTCAGCGGCAATGCGGAACGTCTCCGGCATAATAGTACCAAGCCCGGGGGTATTGAGTACCGTCCGTGAAAGGTATGATATGCTTCTGCCGCTTGAAATATCACGCAAAGGACGGTATGTCAGTTCAATCGCCCTCAGTCCGTCAACGGTAGTCTGCACCTGTTCCATACGCTCACATCCTTTCGGCACAAAACAACATTCATCCATCATCAATAACAACATATAATACCGTAAAAGTCAATTTTTTATCATCTATTTATTATAAGCTCAGAGCTCAGAGTCAATAGCTCAAAGCAGTAGCATATCAGACTTTTTTCTTCTTTTGTCGTTTTAAAACTTCCCCCACTTGTCATTCTGAGGAGCACAGCGACGAAGAATCTTTTCTGTTACGCTGCTTTTGTGGTAAAGATTCCTCGCTGCGCTCGGAATGACAATAAAGCTGGTTTTGTGAAAAAGATCCTTCGCTGCGCTCAGGATGACAGAGAGGCGCTCGGAATGACAATGGGGTGCTCAGGATGACAGTGGGAGAGAATCAGGATTACAGTTCGGAGCTACGTGCTGTATAACTTTCAAATTTATTTTTTAAAAATTTGAATTTCGTAGTGTTTTTGTTATTTTTATTGACTGAAATTATGGGATATAGTATAATGTAGAAAAGGGGGCGAGCTTATGAGTACAAGAGAAATGGCTTATTCGATTCTTGAACATCTTAGTGAGGAACAGCTGGTCGCTTTCGTGAACCTTTTTAAGGACTTTTATCCAAATGAAGATGAAGCACAAGCAGAAAGGGATTCGGCATTCAAAAGACTGGAAAGCCTTAGACGACCGGGTACGCATGATATTGATGAAAAAAAGGAACTCGAAGAATATCGAAGGGAGAAGTATGGACTTTGAGGGTTTTAATCGATACAAATATTCTGATTGATTATATGGTAAGCCGTGAACCTTTTTGACTGAAATGATGGTGCATAGTATAATAAATAAAAGAGGTGTAAGTGAGGTGGTGCGGTATGACAGATAAAGCAGAACGTCTGTCCTGGCATTCGGGATTTTGCGGTGCTATGGAGTTGGAGTTCCTGAAATACAAAGGGCTGCTTGATTTTAACAGGGAATTTCCGCTCAGCAAAGAACCGCTCAGGGTTGATTTGCTCATGATAAAGAAGCAAAAAGATATCGTTATTGATATAGATATCGGCAGGCTTTTCAGAACATACAACATCATCGAGTACAAATCACCGAAAGACGGATTGACGATAGACGATTACATCAAGACAGTAGGCTATGCTTATTTGTATAAAGGACTTGGAGCAACTGTCGATGCTGTACCTCTGTCAGAGCTTACGGCTACTATTGTCAGGGATACAGAGCCGACAGAACTGTTCAAAAAGATAAAAAGCGAAGGCGGCAGTATAGAAGAAAAATATCCGGGTGTATATTACATCACCGGGGTTGTTGCGATACCTACACAGTTCATTCTCACGAGCAGCCTTAGCAAGGATTTCCACACCTGTCTGAGAGTGCTGAGCAACAAGGCGGGCAAAGAGGATATTGAGCATTTTATCAGAATGGCAAGCGAGTTTACCGAACCTATAGATAAGCAGAATGCAGATGCTGTGATGAACATAAGTATCAACGCCAACAAAGAAGTGTATAATAAAATAAGAGAGGAGAATCCGTTTATGTGTCAGGCATTAAGAGAATTATTTAAGGATGAAATTCAGGAAGAGATACAAACGGCAGTACACGAAGCTGAAACAAGGGCAACAGATAAAAGTCGAGTTACAGATATTAAAAACTTAATGAAGAAACTTGGTCTGGATGCAAAAGCTGCAATGGAGGCTCTGAGTATCTCCGCAGCAGATCAGCGCAGATATCTGGCAATGCTATGAGCAAGAAAGTACTAACATTGTACAATGTCAAAGAGTTTCAGACTTTTCCATCCTGTCATTCCGAAAAGCTCGCCCCTCTGTCATTCCGAGGAGCTTGCGACGAGGAATCTTAACGCTTACGCTGGTTTTGTGAA
>CACXDE010000005.1 GCA_902766305.1 uncultured Ruminococcus sp.
AGACTGATTTGGGTGCGCAGGCTCTGCGCCGGGCGGTGCTATTCCATTTTTGTTTCACCAAAGATGATACTTATCGCTGCCAATTATTATTTTACACTTAGTTGACCGGCGAGCTGCTGAGTTCTTAGTAAACACCTATTGTCAGTCTGAAAAATATTTCTCATCCCTATCATTCTGAGGAGCGCAGCAACGAAGAATTTTTCCGATTACGCCGCTTTTGTGAAAAAGATCCTTCGCTTACGCTCAGGATGACATTGGGGCAAAACTTTTGTCGTTTACTATAATATCATAAAGATTTGAAAGATCAGTTACTTCTGACTATTTCAGCAGTTCTTGGCTCGCAGATATTTTCCTCTGTTTCTATCAGGGACGTAAGGATATAGCTGCCGCCGATTTTATCATATTTTATTTTTTCACTCAGAATAGTAATATCATTTTCCGAGCTAAGAAACATTTTATAAAGCATATATTTTGTTTCAAGCTCTTTTTCAGCCTCCTGCTCCGATATAATGGTCTCATATTCAGAGTATGGTATTATTTCCTCATTTCTGATTGTAAATGGCAGATCATTTTCTGACATTGTTACTTTTTGGTCGACTATCCTTTTGCAGCATGGGGATAAAGGAGAACTGTTTATTGTGAGAGGGATATCTATGCCGGAGAAGATAATATCTGTTTTTCTTACGCTGCCGTCTATGTCATATTGTATTCGTTTTATTTTTTCCGGCAGACTGAAGGATATTCTTCTGTATGTTTTGGCAAAAACCTTGCCCCGGTTATCGGCAATGCCGCTGCTGCCGTCATTATACGGGATAATTCCGCTTATAAGCAGTTCCCCGCGGTGTACACCGTCTCCCGGTTTCACAAGAGGCTTACCGCCTTCGGCTTCTACACGGGTAACTGTACCGTCAGCTTTTGATATCATATTGTTAAGCGGAGTTATTTCTGAGTCTTTTTCCGCTTGTCTGTTTTTATTGTCCTTTTTTGTACTTATCTCTACAACTGCATTTGTTCCGTAAACATTAATGCTGATCCAGCTTATCCTGCTGTCAATTATTTTTACTCTTCTTTCTGTTCTGCTGATATCATCGTATCTGTATTTTACTCCTTCATAAAGACCGTTTTCCGAAAGCTCACGGCGAACCTCATATTCGTTTATATCATCAGGCACATTTATTTTTATATTCCATATGAATCCTGACATATAAACACAGAGTACAGCCCCTATTATTGCTCCGGCAAGCAGTCCGAAACGGTTTGCGTATTTTTTGCATAATTCCGGAAGACCGTGCTGCTTTTTTATTTCCGCACGGCAGCCTGAATTATCAGCAGCTTTGATAACAAGCTCCATATCACGCAGTCCTGCTGAAGCGTTCAGTGTTTCTTTCCCGCCGTTTGTATTCCATAGACGGATACCCTTTTTTGCGGCAATGTTAAGAAAGCGTTCAGGAAACCGTCCGCTGACTGTAAAGTCAAAATATCCGTATAACCATCTGAAAAACAATAATGCAATCAAGCTTCCTGACCTCGTTTCATTAATTGTGATGCTTTAAGGCTCTACAGGATGTATTCTATTGAGAGTATAAATCCCTCTATTATCAATTCTGATTCACTCATACATTTTATCCGAAGGTTTCTGCCTTTGAATGCTATTATAAACCGTCCGGCGTTAATTTTTATTGAATCACTGCAATATTCAACTATGCCTCTGCTGCCTTCAATATCCGCCTCCCTGTTACTGTGAAGTGTCAGCCTGACTCCGCTGAAATTTTCTCCGAAGGGTATGTTATCCTTGCTGCGGACGGACATTATCTGTTCACTCCTGTCAAAGAGAAATCTTATGTTTGGTATAAAAACTTATGCGGAACAGGTCGGTTATATGAATAATTTATGCTATAATAATCCGTTGGAAGATACAGAGCTGTTTTCGAGGATACTATTGTGCCTGACAGGAATCAATTGTATTAATTATGTTTCTTCATAGATATTGATAAATCTGCAAAAAAATGTTATAATAACTAATTATATAATTTATACTTTACTCATTGTTTTATTAGTATAATTACGAACGGGTGGTGCAGAAATGAAGGATTGGAGCGTCCCGGAGCTGGATAAAGAAATGGTTCGCAGAATGAATGCGCAATACGGACTTCCTGTTTTTACTTCAATGCTTCTGACAATAAGGGGTATTACGGAAAAAGAAGAAATAGAAAAATTCCTGTCACAGGACAGCGTACTTGATGACCCTCTTCTGATAAAGGATATGGATAAGGCAGTCAGCAGGATTCGCCGGGCTATAGATAACGAAGAAAAAATATGTGTATACGGTGATTATGACTGTGACGGCGTTACTTCAACGGCTATTCTTTTTTCTTACCTTGAATCTGTTTTTGCGGATGTGATGTTCTATATTCCTGACCGCAACAGTGAAGGCTACGGTATGAATAAAGCTGCGGTCGATCATCTGAAAGAAAAAAATGTTGATCTCATAATAACTGTTGACAACGGTATTTCTGCAATAGATGAAATAGATTATGCTGTATCGCTTGGTATAGATGTTGTTGTAACAGACCACCATAAGCCGCTCGACATATTACCTAATGCAGCAGCAGTTGTTGATCCTCACCGTGTGGATGAAACCTACAGCTACAGAGATTATTCCGGCACCGGTCTTGCGCTGAAGCTCATCTATGCGCTTGAAGATAACAATTATTCTATTATAGAAAACTATTCTGATCTTGCGGCTATGGGAACAGTGGCGGATATTGTTCCACTGACAGGTGAAAACAGAAAGATCGTAAAGAATGGATTATTTGCACTGAAAAATACAGAGCGTATCGGACTTTCAGAGCTTATTGAAAAAGCCGGTGTATCTGATATCAGCTCAGGTGCTATTGGTTTTAAGCTTGGACCGAGAATAAATGCTGCCGGAAGACTTGGTAATCCCTATGACGCAGTTGAGTTATTTCTTACAGAGGATGAGGCGGCTGCTTCTGAAAAGGCGGATGTTCTTTGCTCTTTGAACAGTGAGAGACAAAGTATAGAGACGGATATATTTGAAAGCATAAATGAAACGATCAGAAAAGATCCGGCTATAACAAACAACAGAATAATTGTACTGTCATCTCCCGGATGGAATGCCGGAGTTGTAGGTATCGTTTCCTCAAGAGTTACCGAAAAATACGGCAAGCCGTCGATTATAATATCGGAGGACGGAGAAGTGTGTAAGGGTTCTGGAAGAAGTGTGGAAGGCTTTTCACTTTTTGAGGCGATACTTGAATGCAGCGACCTGCTTGAAAAAAAAGGCGGTCATCCGATGGCTGTGGGATTCAGCATTAAAAAGGAGAATATTCAGAAATTCATAAAAAGAATAAATGATTATGCAGACAAGCTGGAATATATGCCGCTGTATAAGATAAATGTAGACTGCCGGCTGAATCCTGGAACGATAGTTCTTGATATGATTGACCAGCTGAAAAGATTTGAACCGTTCGGAAGCGGCAACCCGGAACCGATATTCGGACTTGTGAATATGCGTCTGGATAAAATGTCGTTTGTCGGAGGCGGAAAGCACCTTAGAATGTCGGTGTCCAGAGGAAATGCACATTTGACTCTTATGAAGTTTTCGGTTGATGAGTTTCCGTACAGGGAAGGAGATATACTTGATCTCGCTGTAAATATCAAAAGAAATGAGTATATGGGCAAGGAAAGCCTGTCATTTTATGTAAAGGATATTCATATCAGCAATTCGGATATAAAAAAGGAAATGTACGAACTGCAGGATTATGAAATATATAAAAAGGGAATATTTATAAAGAAAAAGCACAGCAAATTTCCGGACAGAAGTGAATTTGCTGCCGTATACCGCTTTATCAGGAATGACAGGGGAGAGTGCTATACAATAAGCTCCCTTCATCATCGTATAGGCGGAGATATGGGTGTTTTCAAACTGATGATTATTTTGGATATAATGAGCGAGCTGCATTTTATTCAGTATCACAGAGATGCAGATATGCTTTATATCAATATATGTGAAGTCAGCGGGAAAACTGATCTCAGAAGCTCTGAGATCTACAGAAAATTGGAGGAGGAGATAAGAAATGCCTGAAAAGACGAAATATTATCAAGATTATCATGAGCTTGTTGAGCTTATGAAAAAGAATGATCACGGTTATGATTTTGAACTTGTTGACAGAGCCTACAGGCTTGCGGAAAAAATGCACGGAGATCAGCGCCGTGCGTCCGGGATACCTTATATCCTTCATCCTACAACAGTTGCCTGTATACTTTGTGAGCTTGGTATGGACAGTCAGTGCCTTGCAGCAGCACTTATGCACGATGTTGTGGAGGATACTCCTATAACCTTGCAGGAAGTTACAAAGATGTTCGGCTCAGAGATAGCCAACCTTATTGACGGCGTAACAAAGCTTGGTAAAATACCCTATTCTTCAAGAGAAGAACAGCAGGCGGAAAATATACGCAAGATGCTTATAGCTATGTCAAACGATATCAGAGTTATAATAATAAAGCTTGCGGACAGACTTCATAACATGAGAACTATCGAATGTATGAAGGAACAGCACAGAAGAGACAAGGCTCTTGAGGTTATGGAGGTATATGCGCCGATCGCCCACCGTCTTGGTATCAGGGCAATAAAGGAAGAACTGGA
>CACXDE010000006.1 GCA_902766305.1 uncultured Ruminococcus sp.
CAGACACACTATCCGGTAAGACCAAACTATTAAGATTTTTACAACCTTCAAAAGCGCCGTCACCAATACTTATAAGACCATCCGACAATGATAATCTGGAAAGTCTTTTGCAGTATTGAAACGCACCATCCCCGATACGTGTCACACTGGATGGGATCGTTATGCGAAAAAGATTGCCGCAGTCTGAAAACGCATATCTTCCGATACCTGTCACACTATACCCATCAATTTCCGAAGGAATAATTACTGCATCTTCATTGCCGCTGTATTCTTCGATCGTAGCCTCATTATTTTCGATAGAATACCAGAATTTTCCGTATTGACGGCAGCCAAAAGTTGAACCTGCTTGTGCAACGATACTGCTTTCGGGAACAAATACTGGTATAGTCACAGCAGTACTGCCAACAAGTGCTGTACACAGCGACACTGCTAACAATTTTCGTAAAAATTTACTTTTCATTTATTTACCCCCTTAAAATTATTTCTCAAAAACACAAAAAGGCACTGCCCACCCTTCAAAGGTAGACTGTACCGAATGATTTTTCAAAAAAGACTTGACAAATATGACAAAAAGGGTCACAACTGATTGATGCCATTATCGCCATTCCTTTCGTTTGATTTTTTGAGAACTACACACCTTAATTATATAATAAAATCCTCAAAGAGTCAACGAATAATGACAAAAATCTATACAAAATTCATTAATGCTTTTTGTCAATTCAGATATTATTCAACGCTGTCATACTCTTCCACACTGTCATCCTGTTCCACTGTCATCCTGAGCGCAGCGAAGGATCTTTTTCATGAAAGCAGCGTAATCGTAAAGATTCTTCGTCGCTTTGTTTTTGAAAAAATCAGAGTACATTGTTACCGGAAAGTAAAAAAGCATTCCCGCTCTTAACAATACCCCCGCTCCTCAGAATGACAGTGGGTAAACGTTTAAAATTACAATAGAAGAAAAAAGTCTGGTATGTCATGCCCTGAGCTCTGAACTCTTAGCTCTGAGCTTTTATGCTATTGCAAACTATAATGACAGTGGGTAAACGTTTCAAAATTACAATAGAAGAAAAAAGTCTGGTATGTCATGCTCTGAGCTCTGAACTCTTAGCTCTGAGCTTGTAATGCTATTGCAAACTATGTTGGAATATGTTATACTTAGACAGTGTGGAAGGTGGAGTGCAGATATAATATAATTACGCATTACGCATTCCGCATTGAATTGGGGGATATGTATGAAAAAATTTTTTGCGATACTTGTTTGTAAGATACTAAGGTTTGTTGGTAAGATTATAGGAAGGGGCAGTTCCCTGCCGGGCCAGGCGGCGCTGAAAATATGTCCGGATATTCTTAGCAGAATACAGCTGCCGGAATATATAATCGCTGTAACAGGCAGCAACGGAAAAACATCTACTGTTGAGATGATAGCGCATATACTGACTCAGAATGGCAAGACCGTTGCATGGAATAAGGAAGGCTCTAACCAGATAGAGGGAGTAACTACTCTTGTGCTGGGAAATTCAACAATGGGCGGTAAGGTTAAAAAGGATATACTGCTTATCGAAAGTGACGAAAGGTTTGCAAGATATACTTTCAAGTATATTAAGCCTACTCATTATGTTATAACAAACCTTTATCGTGACCAGCTTACAAGAAACGGGCATCCCGAATGGGTGTTTGACGCTCTGAAGGACAGCATCTACCCGGAAACAAAGCTGATACTCAATGCTGATGATCCGCTTGTGTCGCTTTTCGGCAAGGACAGGGATAATGTTGTGTGGTTCGGTGCGGACAAGCTTTCGTCTGATACAAAGGAACTGCAAAGCGTATATAATGACGGCGCATACTGTCCGAGCTGTAAATCTCCTATGGTTTATACAACACATCACTATAATCATATAGGACATTACGCCTGCACCAGCTGCGGATATAAAAGACATGATACTCAGTATACGATCACTTCTGTTGATCTCCCCGGCGGGGAAATGACTATAGACGGCAAGTATAAGATAAGTCTCGCTCTGCGCTCTCTTTACAATATATACAATATAACTGCCGCATTTACAGCAGCGTCTATAACCGGTATCGACGGTGAAAAGATAGCAAAGGATATGAGCGATTATGTGATGAAAAACGGCAGAGTAATTACTTTTGAGATCGGAAAGCGTCAGGGGACTCTGCTTACATCAAAGCATGAAAACAGCATTTCATACGACCAATCTATACGCATTGCCTGCGCTGATAAAAACGGCTGTGACGTTATGTTTATAGTTGACGCTGTAAGCCGCAAGTATTTCACAAGCGATGTTTCGTGGCTGTGGGATATAGATTTTGAAATGCTGAAAAGCGAAAACGTCCATGAAATAATCCTTTCCGGTACATATTACAATGATCTGGCTGTACGATTTGAATACACGGATATTCCAAAGGAAAAAATAAAAATCATTCCTGAAATAGAAAAGGCTTATGAACATCTTAACAGCGGCAGAGAGGAATATATTTATGTTATCACCTGCTTCTCAGACAAGGGTAAATTCCTTGCGCTTTTATAAGGAGGTCAAGTAATGAAATTGCTTCACTTGTATTATGATATAATGAACCTTTACGGTGATTACGCTAATATTTCAGCTGTGGAAAGGCTTTTTAAATTGCTTGGAACAGATGTATCTACAGACAGGAAAACCTTTAAGGACAATGTTACCCTTTCTGATTATGATTTTATATACATCGGTTCGGGAACAGAAAAAAACAGAAATGCTGTTATGAAGGATTTCCGCCGTTTTTCAGATGATATAAAAAGCTGTATCGAAAACAATAAGGTCATACTTATGACTGGCAATTCCTTTGAAATGCTTGGTAAGTCTGTTACGGACAGCAGCGGCAGAACAGAGGATGCACTTGGTATATTTTCATTTACCACAACTGAACAGAACAAGACCCGTCAGACCGGCGATGCAATATTCACTATGGAAGGTACGGATAAAAAGCTTGTGGGATTCATCAACAAATGCAGCTGTATAGAAAGTATAGATACTCCCCTGTTCAGTGTTGAAATGGGGATGGGAAATACAGATGAGGACAAGCATGAGGGTATACGGAAAAACAATTTCTTCGGCACTCATCTGACAGGTCCTATACTTATAAAAAATCCATATTTTCTTTGTTACATAGCGTCTCTGATATCCGGCAAAGAAATAACAGCGTCTGAAAAGACAATGGCGCATGAAATTGCCGGATACAATGTCACGCTTTCAGAACTGACAAAAAGGATCGGAAACTGAATTATATCGAAAGGATGTAAAAAAATGAAAAACAACCTTGGTAAAATATTATTATCAGTACTTGCCGCCGCTGCCGTTGCCTGTTCAATGTCTGCCTGCGGTGAGGATACTGAACCTGCCGGAAATGATATATCAGATGAAAGTACCGTATCTTCTGAAATTACAGAGGAATCTGAGGAAAGCTTTGTTGTACCGAAAACCGAAAGCACAGAGGAAGAATCTGAAACTGAATCTTCGGCAGAAGATCTGAACTACGGAGACATAACTAAATTTGTCGGTGAATGGGATTTCAGAGGGGAATCAGAATATGTATTCATGACTCTGAAAGAGGACGGCAGCGTAGAATACATTTCAGATGAATATGATACTGTAGTTGCCGGTACATGGGCTATGGAAGAGGATAAGGTAAAGGTCACTGTAAAAGGAAAAGACTATACATTCAGCTATATAAACAACAGTCTTCAGGACTATTATACTCCCGGCCACACGTTCACCAAGCCCAAAACAGAAACCTCAAAGCAGGAAAGCAAGCCAAAGGTCGGCATGGAATATACCGGACAGTGGAGACGTGATGTCGGTTCGGGCTATGTTCTTATGACAATAACCGACGACGGAAAAGTTCAGCTTACATCTCCTACGGGTCAGACCGCTTCGGAGGGTTCATGGAAGATTGAGAAAAATAAGCTTAAAGTAACACTTGACGGCGAGGATTCCTTCTATACGCTTAAAAGCGACACACTGACAGACACTGCTAATTCCGCATATGTCTTTTTCAAGAGCAGCGATCTCGTGAGTGAGGTAAGTAACCTCCCGAGCAAATATGTGGGACTGTGGCATGCCGGTTCTGACTCAAATTATATCAATATCACTCTTGAAAGTGATGGTACAGTTACCTATGTTACACCTGACGGAGAAGAAGAAAAAACAGAACAGGGTACCTGGGTCATGGACGGCGAAAATATAAAAATCACACTGGAATCAGGCGACAGCTATTATACAGCCGATAATGATATGCTTATAAATCGTGACAACGGCATTCACGTTTTCTTCAAACGCAGCTGATAGAGAAAGGGAGACCATGATGGATAACAGGATTAAAGCTTTTTTTGATTATATAAACGGAAAGACTATCGCACTCTGCGGTATAGGCG
>CACXDE010000007.1 GCA_902766305.1 uncultured Ruminococcus sp.
GAGAACGCCTTTTCATGAAGAGGTTTAACACAAAGAACAATCAGATTCGGAAACACTTCAAAGTCGATAAATACAATCTTCTTATCTTTTGTCTCCGGTATTATCTCAGACGGTTCTTCACTTCTGAACTTCATAGTTTCAACCTTGTCCAGACATTCCAGAGAGTGATGATGCGATGAAGCAGCAAACGCCAGAACAGACGATTTCATGTCGCTTACGTCATAGTGCATTCCACGCTCATAAGCATCGTTCAGTACCTTTTCAATAAAACTCACGCAAGTAACAGTATAGCCAGGCTCAATTTCTTTTCTTAATGCTTTCTTAATCAGTGCTCTTAAATGCTTTTCATCTTCAATTACATAATCTTCGACCAATTTTACCTCCTTCTTAAGCGGTAAACCGGAACTGATCGTTGCAATAGGAATATCATTGCATCTACTCAGTTTTCGTCTCAGTGACGACTTTCCGGTAAATACCTTAATTTCAACATCTTTTTCATAAACCGACGCAAGCTTACTGACATCTCCTGTGTAAACATACTCTAAATGAATTGCATTTCCGCTCTTACTAAGTTCAGCATAGGTAGGTGGCCACTTGGAAGCTGCCTCCAGATTCAGTTTCAGAGACTTTTCACCTGTCTCAGGATCCTTCTTGTCAAAGTCCACCGTAATATAATTATCCGGCGGCATAACATAGTGAAGCTCAGACGTGTTAATATCTGCAAGGCAAGTTTCACATTTGTCCCAAGCTACCGAGGGCTGATCACTTCCGTCAGGACGAATATAAGCTATCTGAGCCAGCCAGTCCTTTCCAACCTTATCCAGCAAACTTTCAGTCGTATTAAACTTCAGCCAACCTTCGGACTCCTCTTCCGCCTGCTTCTCAAATATCCCGAACTTTTCAAGCTTCAGGCCGCCATACCAGTTTCGAAGATACTTATCTCCTTCATTATAGCGTTCTTTAAACACTCTAAAATAATTTCGAAGTTCTTCTTTAAAGATTCGCTTTGAATAAGGATATGGAACTTTTGCGTCACTCACATAAGCATTGTACTTAAACCAAGCATCGTTCAGTGTCGTTGAATCGCTCTTTCTGAAGTCATCAAAGTATTCTTCCATAAAATTATAGAAGTCATTTGTTGCTCCGATCATTACTTTTGGAACATAACTATCGTAATAATGAGGATCCTCTTCGTAAACTCTAAGACAATGTTCAGCTATAGCACCAAGTTCAAAATCAGTGCCCTTTAGTAACTGATTGTACTTTCTTAAAGGTATCAATTTTCCAGTAGGACTGACATCAATCAGTCTTCTGATAATGCCTGACTTGGAGTCTGTTATCTTTACTGGTCTATTTGTTCCAAGAAACAAAAATGTATGAAACGCCATACCATACATTTTTCCATACTTAGTATTAACCGTCAGAGTCTCATGAGAAACCAGACTATTCAGCAAAGTATTATCTTCAATCCTACTAAGGTCGCCATCGTGTTCAATAGCCACAAGTGGATTATCTTTTAAAGGCTCAAGAGCAAAGTCATTGTTTGCACTACCAAGCGATTTTGATTTAAACGGAGCACAATAGCCATCAAACAGCTTTTCTATAATGTGAAGCACCGTTGACTTGCCTGTTCCTGAATCTCCATAAAATACAAGAAACTTTTGTATCCATCGAGAATCGCCGGAAATTATAGCACCTATTGCCCATTCTATCTTTCGCTTTTCTTCAGGAGCATAAAGAGTCCCAACAAGTTCATCCCAGCATTTATGGTCGCCTGGTTCAAGAGCATAGTTCAACCGTTTTGACGAATAATTTTCTCGACTAACCGGAGAATTAGAAAATACCAAAGTATCATCTAACGGATGAAAATTTTCGTTCGCTTGTTTTTGAACGTATTTGTTCCATTTATCAATAGACCCTGAATCAGTATCCCACAAATATAATACCTTTGCATTTTCAAGAACTGCGTTTGCCTTTTGAAACTTGTCCATTTCGGCATCGATTAAATCTATAGCATCATCCGGATCTGTTGACCAATGTCCTTTATCAGCATCCCAAATTGCATAAAAGTCTCCGCCTCGAATCATAAGATCCTTACTTTTCTTAGCAATAAACTTAGGATAAATTTCAGGTCGTGCATCTTTTTTAGCTCCTGGCCTGCATTCAATTTTAACGAAATCCGTAATTTAACCTCCTTCCTTCAAAAATTAATTAGTGTCACTTTTGCCTGTTTTTTTCCGTACTCTTTTATATAAAAATACTTTTTCTCACGCAATAGGAGCAAAAAAAAGTGACAAAAGTGACACCTAGCACCGATTTTTATGCATTTTTGCCTTCATTTTTCAAACGTTGCTTACGAAATTCCCGAATAATATAAATGAGTGCTTCGTCTGTTTTGAGGCCAAATTTGTTCTTAACACGAAGTATTTCTCCATAATCTCCCAGTCTTACAGTGATGTCTCCAAGTCTGGCGGTTTCATCGTATTCGTATTCTTCATACCCAACATCTTTGTCAAACATTTTGGTCTCCTTTCAATGATAAAAATTTTCAATACAATACTGATTTAGTTGCCACCACAGGTCCATTTTTCGCATGTCAGTCTCAATTCCGAAGCATGGAAACATTCCTCCATACCCATCCGGAGCATACTTTCTATGCATAAAAACGTCCAGAATATAATCGACTGCACGTTCATTATAACCATAGTCATCATAAATATCGAGACCCAGATTCTCAATCATCATCCAGAACCAGGACCTTGTCTGATCCCCAACCAAAGGATCGTACATGATGTCACTATCAGTCTTTCGTGCCAGTGCAATCATCATTTCAAGAACGCTGCAACCCATAGGCAAATTGAAGTCAGGATAGCCGATTTCCTTTCCAAATAACTTGCGAAGATTTATTCCTCCTGCCGCACGATTTTCGTCGTAATCAACCTCCCATACAAACTCTGTTATATAAAGATGATACAGAAGTTTCTGATAGTTCGTTTGCAAGTATTCATCATTCAGGAGACCGACTAGCCAACGATAATATGCGTCATCCATCGGCTATCAATCCTCCTCTACAAAGTCTCCATACTCATCAGAATATAATCCATCTTCGACTCTGATTTCATTTATGAGGCTAAGCTGTTTGTCGTATACAAGCGATGTCGAATCAAATATAATTCCGATATACTGATCCCAGTCTTTGCCGAGAACTTTATCCGGATTTCTAATGATCGTGCCATCTTCTAAGCAGACCGTTCCATCGCCCTTATAGAAAATATAATAACCTCTTCCGTATTCTTTGTCGTCCAGTTCACTCTTGTTAACAACCGGCACAAAACGCTCATCGTCGGACATATCAGAAACAACTTCAGGGGCAGCAGGAGTCATGTCAAGATCCCTAACGAGAGCTGAGTAATTGGTCTTATGAGTGTCAGGTTTTACCCTTTTTTCACTAATTTCATGAACTTTTTCGCCCAAAACGAAAGGAACCTCATCATTGCCCTCTAAATCCTCTGAAATGGCCTCAGAATCGCTTGTACGGGCATTTTCTGTTTCAGTTGATATCTCGCTCAGCTTTTTCTTAATCTCCTTACGCAGGCAAATAAGCGTAATTCCAGCGCCTACTGCACAACCACCAAAAAATATAATTAGATTCTTCATCAGATCATTCCTTTCAGCGGATAGAAGTTAAAATCGAGCCTGAGGCATGGTTTATACACAAAAGAGTTCTTCTCCACATCCCAGATCTTCTCGTAACCTTCCAGACGGGTAACTTCAAGCTTCGGACCTTTTCTCGAAATACCCGCTTCGATGAGATCTTCATTAATATATTCCTCTCTGAATCCGAGCTGCCTCAGAATCTCAGCTCCTGAATAGAACTTGGCAACACCGACTTCGATGTCTTTTCGAATATTTTCAATTCTCGAATCCAGGAAATAGTCAGCATAAGACCTCACATCAAACGCATCGCAAGTAAGCTCATTAAAGTTTCTTGCATAGATAGATCCCGGCTGATTAATAAAGACATCAGCTTTTTTCTCAACGATCTTTTCCTGACCAGTTACAGGATCTTTCTCAATTACCTGTACCATGCCTTCCTGAGCGCCAAGATAGATCTTCTCCTCAGTTTCCTTGCCAACAGCATCCTGGACTCTGCCACGGTATTCGTTAAATAGTTGCTGAATGGCCACAGAATTCGCTAAAAGCCGTGTATTTCGCACTCTAAGCTCTTTGTGAGCCCCGAAGATACTCAGAGCACCAGCACTCCACAAAAGCGCAGGAACAGCATAAATACGGCCAATTTTAAGACCGGCTTTTATGTAAATTCCAAGATATCTCTTACCTTTCTCAGCCTTTTCTGCCTTTGTGAGTTCTTTCTTTTCCGTGCCTTCACAGACTTCGTCGAGCCTTTCTTGGGCTTTGATCGCATCATTAGTAGCATCGATAACTTCCTTCGCTTCTGGAGTTTTCATGCATGCGTAAACGGTTCCGAACAAAAGGGACACGCCGCCGGCAATGAGCATAATTTCAGGTCTCGTTTCGATAACCTTTCTTCCAACGACTTTCATTGTAGATTTCCAAGCACCGGACTTAAAGTAATTAATAGGATTCATTTTCGCTCTCCTTCATATAAAATAACGTCCTCTGTTTGAGGATTGTAAAATATAATTTCATAGCCTGCTTTTTGGGCTATATTGCGGATTTCTTCAAATGTAAAACTGTTAGACCATAATTTGTGGACTACAGAGTCTTTCGTAAAATGCATAGCGTCGGCAAGAGTTTTATTCGTTAGTCCTGCCTTCTTTTTAAACTTTACAATGAGCTTTGATAACGGACGATCCTTATAAACGTCGTAATACTCACTCTCGATTGCCATACTTCTACCTCATCTGATTAATACTCACAGGAGGCGGGAAGTCGATAATCCATCGACCATTGGATGTAGGCACAGGATGCGCAGTTTCAAGATTATACCAGCCAGTTCCCTGAATCGTCCAGTTCTCTACAGGAGGCGTATACCCGACATCTGCGTAAAAGTCAGCAATACGTACTTTCCCATACTTTGCGATCATGGTTTTCAGGCGATCGATCTGATATTCGGCATTGTCCTTGGAATCGAAGGAAATATCATTGATTCCGTAGCCATACTGTCCGCCATATAGAGGCCCCTGAGTCTGAGCATAGAACTGTCCGCCCTGTCCACGAGTCATAGCTGAATAATCTCTCTGAGCGCCGCCATACTTTCTTTCAAGTGGATTTGCTGTATCACGAACTGATCCATAAACAGCCATTCCAGCAGCACCGATGATAGATTTGTAAATGAGGTCACGAATAGCCGGTCCCAGCACATCATAGGTAATATAATTTCCGATGCTGTCAATTTTATCTGAGAATAGAAAATCCACGATACGTTTCATCAAGGGTTTTTTTTCAACTTTGAATTGGCCTCTGAGCTTGTTTTCTTCCAAAACAGGTTCTTTATTATAGTCTGCCATTATTATCCTCCTTTGTTTGGCTTTTAAAACCTACCTGGTTAAGTGCCGGGATCAGCAAAAACCACAATAATGCCATTTTCTCAAAGTAAATCGAGGCAAAAACTATACCGATGGTCATTACTATGTTCTCAATAGCCCGACAAATGATATAAACGTTAAATGAACGCGTGATTTTATCGATCATAACAGCTCCTTCCTTCTGTTATACTCCCACTCATACACCCATTTCCCGTCTTCGTCTCCGATAATGCCGAGCTTGTGCAGTCTTCTACAAGCAAATTCTGGAAAAACAACCCACCAATCACCATCGG
The DNA here is from genome assembly GCA_902766305.1 of uncultured Ruminococcus sp. Taxonomy (GTDB): domain Bacteria; phylum Bacillota; class Clostridia; order Oscillospirales; family Acutalibacteraceae; genus UBA1213. Next base: position 5,804 of record CACXDE010000007.1, read on the forward strand.
ACATGATATTTTTTGCAACCCAATTGGCAAACGCTGCCAAGGATTCTATCGCATCTGCAGCTTCTTTTAGGTCATTCGC
>CACXDE010000008.1 GCA_902766305.1 uncultured Ruminococcus sp.
GAAGGCTGTTATCCACTGCCCGAATTTTGCTCCGTCATCAAGCGGTGAGGTAGCTATGATGGGAGGCGCTATAAGGTACAGGAACAGCAGATTGAACAATCTGACGATACAGTTCACCAGGATAATAGCAAGATTCACTATGATAACAATCGCACCGATATATACTACCAGATAATTGGTTTTCATCACTGAGATATCGAAATCCTTATTAACCTGACTGATGGAATATATACTTTTTTCTCCTATGTAGTATGGACCTCTGATATCGTCAAATATGCTCGGCTCCTTATTGTACTGGTCATTTTTAGCCGCTGCAGTATCTCCGTTGCCCATTGTTCCCATGAGAAAGAGAGTCCTGTCCAGAGGAACAGATTCCTCGCTGTACATTTTTACTCTGTCATAGGATTTGAGTGCGTGGAAATCAGGATCGATATTGAGCACCGTAATGCAGTGATCCAGCGCATTGGCTATCTGCTCGTCATATATATCAATGGGCTGTTCTTGGTTGTAATCCGCTGCATTGGCTATCTCCTGAAGAACGGACTGCCATGTATTGCTGGTCCTTCCGTCCTCGGTGGTCGTTGTATAATAAAAATCAAATACATATGTGTCCGCAAGATACTTCAAATCGGCTCTGATCTCATTGTAGCAAGCGTTAAGATTGTAACGGTTCTTATAAGACGGATTAAGTGAATAATTGCCGATGGTATTGAAAATTCTCGACATTGCTGCATACTGCTCATCATTGAAATCTATATGCGATTTGCCGTCCGCCACTGACTCTCCGTTTGTAAATGAAAGGTTCACAGACTCCATCAGTCCGTTTGTGAACATAGTTGAAATGGTAATGATAAGATTCATACTGATTATGATAAGAATGCCCCTCAGCATCGCACGGATTATCTGTGAATGGGATCTTTGCTGCTTGCCGTCAAGGTCAAAGCTCTTTCTGACCACTGCGATGATAGTAAAGACAAAGATGAGAATAATGCCGATAATCGCCATTCCCAAGTAGATCGCATTGATAACACGGTTACCGAAAAATATATCTATAAGATACGAATCAGAATTACTGTAATGTACCCTTTCTATGCCCGAGAAGGCTTCAAAAAGCCCCTGCATGACTGAAATTATCTGGCATAGAGCGATCTCGGCATAATAAAACAATCGGTAAACTGTATTATATATGACGTATTCAAAGCCGTCTTTTATGGCTCCTAAAATATCCCCCATAGTTTATCTCACTCTCAATTTCTTTTTCGACATTATCATGTATATAACTGCCATTGCGATGATTGCAAGAATCAACAGACCGAAAACCCATCCCTGTTCGTTCAGGTAGAATTTGATCTCGAATTTTTCCGTAACTGAATTGCCTGCGTCATCAGTGACCGTAACAACATATTTTCCCGGCGATCTGATGACATTATCCTTTGATATATTCATTTCCTCCCCGTCACGCATGACCTTTACGGTGTCGGACTTTTCTATACCCTTTATGCTGACGGGATTCTTTGCAATGCCGTTTTTTATTCCTTCATAGGTGACCTCCGGAGGCGTGTGATCTATGGTTACGGAAAGACTGAAATTGACCTCGATAGAGGGGCAGCGGTAGCCAATAGAATACTCGCCCTCCTTTTGCATATCAACGGTATTTGCTCCGGCAGAATACTTCTGCTTTTCATCATCAAACATAACATTTACAAGCGAAAAGCCGGAGGGTACCTGAAAAACAGACAAAGCCCCCGTCTTTGAGGGCACTATCGTAAAAGTAAGAAACTGTGATTTAGATTCATCGCCTGAAAGCACCAGGGCATAGGCTCCTTCCTTCTTGATCCTGGTAAAATCTGTTTTATCCACAATCTCTCCGTTTTTATATAGTGTCGCAGTAAGATCCGAAGGAACGGACAGTGAAACTGCTTCGGTAGTTACCATACCGCTTGCAACACTGCAGGAAATGACATCATCGGTGCCGGGAACGGAATAAACGAACATATATGACTTTCTGTCATAGCTTACACCAGTCATCACAGTAACTGTCTGTTCACTTGCCGAACTACTGCTGTCCACAGGCTCGCCGGAATAAGGGTCAATCTCACCCTCATAATCAATATCCACATCATTTACTGCATAGACAGGCATAAAAAAAACCGACACTGACAGCAAAAGAACAATTCCAGCCGAAAACAGCCTTGACAGAAGCATGAGCATTTTCCTTTCCGCAGCAGGTGCCGCTTTTATTTTCAATATGGCTTTTCGCCGTCTGCAAAAAGCCAGTCTGTGAATAATATTATAGGGTTCTGTACACATTGTATAAAAAATTCAGGTACTTTCACTTTTTCCAAGAACGATATTGTTTCTTTCCTCAAGGTCATAATAGACCTCATCCGCCTTGAACATATGGGAACGGAGCTCTTCCATATCCATTGTACCCATCTGATAGTAGGGACATTTATAGCTGGGCGTATATTTTGTTTTAAGCGGATAGTTGCCGAAGGTAACTATAATAGCGTTTCCTGTGGATTCTTTGTTGTTGAGCATCTGCAGCTCACTGGGATAAATCAGCGGACGAACCTGAGTTTGCGACGACAGGTTGATATCGCCCTCCTTGGCTCCGATTGCAGAAGACGTGCTGGTGGTTCTGACTGTCATATTGCCGCAAAGCTTTGAGAATTCCTCACAGGTTCCTATATCATTGGAACCGATGAACATTTTCATACCACAGTTTGATTTTACAATATCCGCAACCTCGTTGCCATATACATTGGAAAGCTGTGAGTAGGACTGAACGACCATATTGAACCAGATTTTTCTGGAACGTCCGACGGTAATCATTTTGTCAAATTTTTCGATTTTCGGCATATTACCGAACTCATCAAGAATAAAATAGACATTTCTCGGAAGAGACAGATCCTCTCTGGCAGAGGCTACCTTGATAAGTGCCTTATACATACAAAGAATAAACACCGCAGCAAGTCCGTGACGGGTGTCTTTCTCATCGGGTATTTTCATAAAAAGTGCCGTTGGTTTTTCAGCAAAGGAGGCTGCATCCACATCGGTCGCACTTGTCAGACCGCAAAGACCACGGTCGTTGAACATATTCAGCTTATCGAAGGTGATGGACATATATGACGACAGTGTGGTGTCTGCCGCCGAAAGCACCTGCCTTGACAGGGTGTAAGCCTGAGACAGCTTGCTGCGTCCGTTAAAGTAGTCCTTTAATGCCGCAAACTCGTTTTCACTGTTTGTCAGAGCTTTGTTAATGTTAAAGAAATTGAACTTATCCTTGGTCATGCCAAGTCTTGAGTCTTCGGAATCCTTCAGCATGGCAAGACAGGTGGACATAATGATAGAACGTGCACCTTTCTCCCACACGGGATCCTTTTCATTTTCGATAGGACAGATAACCGAAATAAGGTCATTCAGATCCTCATACATTTCATCATAGATCTGCTGGCGAGTCACCGCAACATCATCCTGACAATGTGTCGGATCGGCATAAGCCTTTCCACGCCATTCTACCCAGATCTTCCCCTCCTCTGCCAAACCGTCAGGCTGTGTGAGGTCGGGATAATCCGACATATTGTCACGATGGGCAATTATTCCTTTGCCCGCATCAACATAAGCCTGATACATATCCCATATATCGCCCAGAGGATTCCAGCGGCTTGAGGAATAGGTATCACGC
>CACXDE010000009.1 GCA_902766305.1 uncultured Ruminococcus sp.
CTCTTCTTCTCTGCCAACCATATCCCATCGCTCCAGATCTGTACGCAGGATCTTCTTTGATGAGAGTACCCCGTCGTACAGGTCGAGCTTTTGATAAACAGCCAAAACAATGTCGTCGTATTTCTTGTATATCGCACCTTTAAGATCACGCTTATGCAGCCAATAATTCAACGGTCGGATAATCAGCCTGTCCTTAATTTCTTCAAACGATGCTGCAAGTATTCTTTCTGCCGTTTTTATATCAAAGACATGTAATGAAACCGGAGGGATTTCTGACTGTTCTGTGTGCTTTTGAGAATCTTCATAAACCTCCTTAAGAGATGTGTATTCCATCTCATTTTCTCCATTCTCGTTTTTCTTTTTCTTTGTAACACACAACACATCTGCGGAAAGAATATCGCTCTCACTTCCGGTCTCACGAGCATTAAATTCGCAGATCCACTTTTTCTCTTCTTCGCTGCAAGCGGTGTAGCCCTTTCTGTACAACCTTGTCATATCATCTGCTGTAAACCTATGTGATTTCAGCAAGTTATCAATATATTCAACGAACTCATTGTAGTCCATAATTTTCATCTCCTCTTTTTCTAAACTCAATAACAAACTCGTTTATCTTCTTTTTAACCATCATTTTACCATAGTTGTTTTTATAAATCAACAAATATTTAACCAATATTTGTGATCGGATAGATTCAATCATTATCTTCTTCGTATTCGGTAAGAACAATAACATCTTTCATATCAAATGCACCCACTCTCACATAATATCTGCCGCCGTCAACAAAACAGCTTTGACAAGAACAGGTCACAAAGTCGTGAACTTTCTTTGATTCAATAATGTCACCGCACTTGCGGCATTTTATACGATTGTGCTTAATGCGTTTGAGCTTTCTGTTGTTACACAATATTTATCACCCCCAATTACGCCGCTGTGCCGAAACACTCGGGGTGGTCTTCGGGCGTGATAAGAAATTGATAGCAATATCGATTATTATCATCGACTTTACAATCTAAAACTTTCAGCCATGTTAATCTATGAAGGGTCGCATTCACATGACTTTTACTGTAATCCAAATCTGCAATCACCATTTTTACAGAAAATTCCGATTCTCCATATAGTCTGTACAACATCGTTAAAGCATTTTTGGTTCTCTTTTCTATATTTCCTAAATTCTCCGTAAGCGAACGGTTAATTCTATATGTACCATCACCAATCGCTTCCACTAAACCAAGCTGACAAGCGAAAATCATGTCAGTATTCATCTTTGTTCTTTCATCAATCAAATCATAATCTTCGGCGGTTATAATACCTTTTTCAAAGCATGACCTAATGATATTTCCTATACGTCTATCTTTCTTAGTGGAAAGTGTCGATGTACACAATTCGTGAACTAAAAGCAGAACTTCACTTGAATAGTTGTCGATCACATACTGACTTGTTGTCATGCTATCGGCAATTTCATCTTTGCGAATCAAGTTAAAACTAAAACCATTATCGTTATGTAAAATCATTCCGGAAAGAATAAATTTTCTAATGAAATTATTTATGTTCATTCGTGTCAATCCTGACTCTTCCTTCAAATCTGCCATTGTAAAGGTCATTTTACCGGACTTAAGATAATCAATTAAAACAGCCGATATTCGTCTGCTGTTTTCGGACATACTTACTCTGAAACGGTCAATTTCATTATAAATTGCGTCATAGCTGTAAGTTTCATCATCCGCTGTTCCATTTTCCCTCGGCACTTTATTCGTTAGTACAAACTCATAGTAGTTTTTGACCCCGGGCTTTCGGCTAACTTTAATTATACCTTTTTCTTCTATCTTGCTGAGGGTGCTATGTATAATTTTAGCTGAAATTATTTCTTTACAATGCTCCGATATATCGCTTGTAGTAAATACGAACTTCCCTGATTGAAGAAATTCTATCAAGATATTGAACACATTTTTCTTCTTTCTGTAAGATGTTGACATCATAAAACCTTGTAATTTGTTTGAAATGCCCTGAACAATACCGTTATTGTTTTTTTGATTGATATCCTGTATAGCCGCCTCATGACTTATATCGCCTTCAGAACACTTAGAAAGCATCATCTCACTCGCAAGCATTTGCTCCGATCTGATTATTTCGCTTTCATGCTTTCTCCGCTTGTAACGATTGTTGTCAGCATACGATGAAAGCACCGAAAGATAATACTCCAAAAAATACGTCAGATCCCCGCCGTTGTCGCTCCTAATGCTCTTTGCGATGGAATCAA
>CACXDE010000010.1 GCA_902766305.1 uncultured Ruminococcus sp.
ACCGCACTTGCATTTGTAAAATATCTGATAGGTTTTCCGAGCTTTCGTGCTGTATTGACGATACTGTAATACGATCTGTGCGGTATCGCATTTGACTGAACCCAAATTACATCGGCATATCGAATAAGAGATACATCTATTTTCATCTCTTTGGCAACAAACTTGACGTCACCCTTGAGCATAGGCTTCAAGCTCTTTAACCAAGTTTCATGACCCCCAAATACAACCGTACTTTTTTGTATGGTATAAGGGTATTTTTTATCATCGGCAATTTCAACGGTGGAATCATCAACTCTGTCAAAATCGTCATTATTGAATATGATCTCACGCAGATCGGCAAGCTCTCTGTGTTCGGCTTCTGCGGTCAATCTTTGTTTTTCCATCTGCTTTCTTGCATCTGCCGCGGCTTTCTCTGCGGTGTGCAATTCGGAACGAAGCTGCTGTATCTGTTTTTCCATTTTGGCTTTTTGATCTTCCCAATCACCCGATTCATCTACTTGAGTGTGGTTTGTTTCTTCTGAATATGTATCAGGTGACAGCATTCTCATATATTCCGGGTCAATGTTGCATGCAGCTCTCTTCCACTTTGCATTACTCAAAGCCGTCATACAATACAGAATTGAAATAGCCTTGTTTTGCCGTATTCCATATTTTCCGAGAAATTTTAATTCTGCGTCATAACGGTGAAGGTTTCTCGGCATAAGGCAGCCTGTCGTTTCATAAACGATCTGTGCAAGATTTCTCGCTTCGTATCGACTCTCATCTTTCATTAAATAATCACGAGTATACCAATTCGGGAAATCCGGCTTTTTTCTGCTTATCGGCGGAATGTCATCCCAATAAATATCATCCGATTCATCGTATTCACACAACCCCCACGGCAAACTGTCGATCACCTCAGACATCATTCCGACGCAGGCTCCGTAAAGCCATGGAAGATCGCTACCTGTTTCAATCAAATACAGCAATGCGAAGCATAGTTCATAAGGATCGTCTATTGGCAGGGGCTTTACAAGATCATCGATCAATTCTTCGGGGAAGTATTTCTCTGCCATCGCTTGCGTCAAATAACCGTTATTGTTAAAAAAGTAATGAATCTTGCTGCGTTTGCTTGCTATCTCTTCATATTCTTTTGCAAGTGCATCATGACGTTTATCTAACTCTTCCATTCGGGAAAAGAGCGGACGCACTTGTGATTCAAGACCGCCTATCGTACCGTTTAGAAAGGCTTCTATAGGATCTTCGGAATTTTTGAAACCTGCACCGGACGATATAGGTATTTTGGGAAATCCTGATGCGGGATTTCGAAGCAGAACATTCGTGGGCTGTTTTGCTTTTGAGACCTTTTGTTTCTTTTGGGTTTGTTTCCGCTCCGCTGCGTACTGTTCCGTCTTTTTTTCGATTTTATCTCTGAGCACGTTATTCTCTCTGCGCACCTTGTTTAGTCCATTGATACAATTTGCATATTGATCTTCAATGTAAGAAAATGCGATAAAGAAACGCTCCGTCCACGCTTCAAAGCACTCTTTAAAATGCTTGACGGCTTCATCCTTTTTCCACTGCGGAATTAGTTCAATCAGCGACTCAAAATTCTTTCTGCTCGGAACATTAGCGTGATCCTTTCCTTCAGCAGCAAGATTGCTTGTAAAAATGCGATACGCTTCTCCATCTATATTCTCTATTGGAGCGATATCCTGATTTCTGTAAAACAGAACATATTCCACGCTTGCAATCAGTGCCTCATCATACTGACAATCCCATAAGTCAACATCGAAAAAGTCATCAAGTAATGTATCATCATGCGGCAATAGCGGATACAATGCCTTCCATGGCAAGTAGATCTCCGTGATTTTATCCAATATCCAGATTGACGCAGCCTTCAACATATGACCATCATACTCAATCGATGCATAACTTCGGCTCAATAAATTTAGTATTATCCAATCGTCTGCACATTTTTGATACCGTTCATCACCGCTTTTCAGAGAATCAAGCAATGCCGCAGTTCTTCGTTTTTCCATTGATGTTGTCATGTCAAGAATTCCACTACTGTAACGATTGTTCTTCTTCGTTGATTTTGCATGAGTTTGCTTTATATGATGTATCTCTTCTTGAATTCTTTTCTGCCAATCCTTTGGCTGAAGGACAGTATCATTTTCCAGCATCGGAATTCTATCTAATTTGTATTTTTTCATAACACGCCTCCGTTGTTTTTTCTTGAAACAGCAGCAAAACTGATTTTACATTAATAAAGATTACAGGTTTATTATACCATAACCGAGTTGTGTTATCAACAAATCTTTCCTTAGTATTGCTTATTTTGACAAAGCGGC
>CACXDE010000011.1 GCA_902766305.1 uncultured Ruminococcus sp.
ATAGTAAACGACAAAAGTATTTCTCTATTGTCATTCCGAGCAAAGCGAGGAATCTTTATCACAAAAGCGTATATAACGAAAAGATTTCTCGTCGCTTTGCTCCTCGAAATGACAAAGTAGTTTTATAAATGACGTTTACAATAACATGTTTAGCCTGTCGGGGCTTTCCGACCCCTTTTTCAAAAGGGTTTCCCCCAAAAAAGCAAAGGGTTTACTCTTTGTCAGTTATGTTCAGAATGCTCATATGTATGAATGTCAAGCTGATTGAAGGGTATCTCAATTCCGGCTTTGTCGAGAGCAGATTTTACTCCCTCACGAACCTCGTAAAGAACCGGCCAGTAATCCTCTGAGCTGCACCATACATACAAAAGCATGCGTACACTGCTGTCTCCAAAACCGTCAATGATAATTTTATTGGGCTTGTCCTTGATAACCTTTTCAACAGTGGAAACGTAATCCATAATAACCTTGCGTGCCTTTGGTATGTCCTGGGAATAGGATATCGGAACAGGTATTTCCAAGCGTCTGTCATCCAATTTGAAATGATTGATAACATTGCTTGATGTTATGCGTGAATTTGGGATAAGCACTTCCTTGTGGTCGTATGTACGCAGTGTAGTATACATCATGTCGATGTGCATTACTTCGCCTGTTATACCTTCGGTTTCTATAAAATCACCGGTTTTGAATTTACGGTTAAGAATTATAAGTGTTCCGCTTGCCACATTTGCAAGGCTGTCTTTGAGTGCGAGTCCTATCGTTACAACAGCAGCGCCCAATGTTGCAATAAGTGTTGAGACGTCAAACCTCAGAGCTGCTAATATACATACGCCAAGGCATACCCAGAGAAGTGTTCTGGTGACTGAGGTTATAAAGCTTATGATGGTCTGGTCAGCCTTGCTCTTTTGCAGCGCTTTTGTTATTATGTGGGTGAGAAGACGTATCAGCCAGAATCCGGCTATAAACAAAACAATTGCGGCTACAAGATTCGGGATATATCCCACAAACCATTCACCAAGAGAATCGAGTGCTTTCTGGAGCTTGCTGATGTTTTCCTGCAAATCACCCTCAAGTATATTGCTGTCAAGAAGAATGTAGTTCATTGGCTGTCACCTCTGTGAATCCGAGTTTGCTGTAAAAGCTTTCATTTTTGTTTACCGGACGTATGACAAATATTTCACGTTTATCAAGTGACTTTATCAGCTTTGATATACATTTTCCGGCATATCCCTTTTTTCTGTATGACGGCAGAGTACATACCGAGCCGATAACAGCGCAGCTGTCAGAAAGTGCAGACGTCATAGAAAAGGAAACAATTTTATCATCAGATATAATGCAGCAGAATTTTGCTGTGCTGTGTCTGTGACGGTGTGATAATTCCACAACAAAATCCTCATATGAAGGCGCGGTAAAGTCTTTATCCTCACATCTGCACATCAGTTTATAGATACCCTTGTAATCCGGCTCTGACATACAATATTCAATATCCGGTCTGTCTGAACGGTAAAGCTTTTGCCTGTCAGAAAGCTTCAAAATTATACCGCCGTTTTTGCATAACTGATCTGCATTACCCTGTACGCTGCCGCAGCCGCGCAGATTTATGAATGATCGTATTTCATCCATATCTGCACTTTTTTTTGCATATACGGTGATGCTTCCGCCGTATTCAGACAAAACGGCAGTTGAATTTTTTTCATTCCTTTGCAGATAAAACCGTGCTATACTGTCATAACTGCTGTAGCTGTCATACAGACATCTTATCCGGCAAGCCCACGGGTCAATACTGCTGCTCAAACTCAGAAAGTCTTTAACATCGTATGTGTTGTTTTTATCAAGTTCATGTATACCGATATATATCCTGTCCTTTCAGCTTTCAATGCAGATTACAGATAATTCTTTGACTAAGGAAAGAACAGCTTCGGCATCATTAAGGCTTATCAGGCTTGCATTTGCATGAAGATAACGGCAGGGGACAGATACGGCTATTGTACGTACACCGCCCCGGCTTTTGTGTATAGCGCCTGAATCGTTTCCACCGGCGATCATGGTTTTCGTCTGGACAGGGATATTTTTTTCCTTTCCGATATTCATAGCAAGCCTGTAATATTCCTTGTCATAAATTGTGGAGCGGTCCATGAAGGATACCACAGCGCCCCCGCCTACACAGCAGACCTTTTTTTCATTGTCGCTTCCCGGTACATCTGCGGCAGTAGTTGCTTCAATGACTATAGCACAGTCCGGCGCAGCTGTAAATGCAGCAGCAGCAGAACCTCTGAGACCGACTTCCTCCTGAACGCAGAAAACAAATGTCATATCATAGGGAAGCTCTGATATTATCATCTCTATCAGGACAAGACATCCGAAACGGTCATCTATAGCCTTGCTGATTATCCTGCCGTCCTTGTCCTCATAAATGCTGTCAAATATTATACTGTCCCCGTATGAAACATATTCCATAGCATTATCCTTGTTTAAAGCGCCGATATCTATTGTCAGAGCTTCCGGAGGAGGATTCTTTCCCTTTTCATCCGCTTTCAGAACATGGACGGGCTTGCAGCAGACTACACCGGGGATTTTGTTTTTGCCCACAAAAACCTGCTTAGCAAAAACAGCACTGTCGTTGATACCGCCCACACAGTCAAATTTAAGACTGCCGTCAGGGAGTATATCTGTTACGATAAATCCCACTTCATCCATATGTGCAGACAGCATAAGCTTTTTCGGGGGTCGTTTTTTACCCTTTTTGAAGGCTATAATATTTCCAAGGTTGTCGACAGTTATTTTGTCGGCACTTTCATTTATTTCTTCAAGTATAATTTTTCTGACTTCACCCTCGTCACCGGATATACCCCCGGCAGTGCAAAGCTTTTTCAGCAGTTTTCGGTCAATCATTTCTCTGCACCTCCGGTCAGGTATTCTGCTATTATTTCAGCAGTATGTTCTATATCGTTAATGCAAACTGTTTCGGTCTGGGTGTGCATATTTTTTTCCGGCACGGATATTACAGCGCATGGTATGCCGCTCCTTGTAATGGCGATGCCGTCAGCATTTGTCCCTGTTCCTCCGCCGTTTACTTCAAAATCATAGGTTATGCCCAAACGCTTGGCAGTATTAATCAGTTTGTTTGTAAGCTCTTTTGACAGTACCGGTGAAATGCTGAAGATAGGACCTTTTCCCATTTCGCCGCTTTGAGACGGTGGAACGCCGTCCTGCTTTGCAAAGCCAACGTCAACTATTATTGCTTCATCAGGGTCTAAAAGAAATGCGGCAGTTTTTGCGCCGCTTTCGTTTGTTTCTTCCTGAGAAGAGAATACAAGAGAGAGCCTTGTATCCTTCAGCTTTTTTGCAGACATTTCGGCAGCCTTTATTATTACGGCGCATCCGGCTCTGTTGTCAAGTGCGGAAACAGCCGCACAGTCATTCAGAAGCTCACGGTACTGACTTATTACAATTGCGGTATCGCCCGGAAAGATGAGTTCACTCACTTTATCCTCCGGAAGTCCTGTATCTATCCAGATATCATCCTTTGTCATACCATTTTCCTTGTCGGTAAGGTGGGGAGGGAGTGTTGCGATGATACCTGTTATGTCACTTTTGCCCTGTATTGTTACAGCAGTTCCCGGAAGTGAACGCATATCCATACCGCCCACCGGTTCAGCCTTTACAAAACCGTTTTCACCGATATATGTTACTATAAGTCCTATCCTGTCGATGTGTGCATCAAGCATGATATGACGTTTTGCGTCCTTTTTTCCGACAGTAACAATGATCGAGCCTGTAGGTAAAACCTCTGTATCATCAGAAAAGTCTTTCGTCAATTCACTGATGATATCCTTCATTTCTTTTTCTCTGCCCGATACACCTTTTTCGGCGCAGAGCTTTTTCAATATTTTTTTTGTTTTCACAATCTACACTTCCATATTTAGCAGTTATAAGTTGTCAGTCGTCAGTTGTAAGTTGTGGCGTATCATACCTTATTCTTCTTTTGTGGTAAAGATTCTTCGTCGCTTTGTTTACAGAACAGTCGGGTGCGTTGTTACCATTAAGTCAAAAAGCACCACCGCTGCAAATGATGGGGACGCTCCTCAGAATGACAGCATTGGGGAACTCTTTTCGCAGTGACAAGTTTTTTCGTTAAGTTGACGATATTGACCCTAAAGGGGTGGCTTTTATTCCGTGATATGCTTAATTATCTGAAAGAAGAATATAGTATGGTATGCCATGCTCTGAACTCTGCACTCTTAGCTTTGAGCTTAATTAAAGACTATTTACTATTTTTTTGAAGTGAAGACCCTTTTCTGCAAAGTTCTTGTACATATCAAAGCTTGCGCTTGCCGGTGACATAGCAACGATATCGCCGCTTACAGCATTTTTTCTTGCAGCGTCTACAGCTTCTTCCATATTGTTTACTCTGATGATCAGGGGATTACCGTCACTGTAATCCGGTGCAGCCTTTGCGGCAGCTTCTATTTTGTCAGCCGTAGCGCCGAACAGTATAAGAGTTTTAACAGTTCCCGGAATAACACGTCCCATTTCATCATATGGTATCTTTTTATCATATCCGCCGGCAATGAGAATTATCTTCTGTTCAAACAGGGACAGCATACCCTTTACGGTTCTTGTAGGGCTTGTTCCGATAGCGTCGTTGTAGTATTTCACTCCGTCAAGAACACGGACAAGCTCGGCTCTGTGTTCAACTCCGCCGAAAATTTCCGCAACATTTTTGATTGTTTCAGCGCTTGCCATACCCCATACAGCGCTTATTGCAGCAAGGTAGTTTTCTATGTTGTGCAGACCGGGTATCTTTATGTTCTCAGCCTTCATTATAACAGTCTTTTTGCCGTATTCATTCATTATGATATCGCCGTCTTCGGACAGGTATGCGCCGTTTTCAACTTCGCTTTTGCGTGAGAAAAAGTATCTGCTGCCCCTTATATCGTCCTTGAATGAATATGCTATATCGTTGTCAAGGTTAAGAACAGCCTTTCCGAAAGCGTTCTGGTGAAGTACGATGTTTTTCTTTGAATCAATGTATTCCTGCATATCCTTGTGAATATCAAGATGGTTCGGCGCAAGATTTGTTACAACAGCTATATCAGGACTTTTGCGCATTGATATAAGCTGGAAGCTTGAAAGCTCCACTACTGCCACATCGTCCTGAGAAATAGCTTCGATATCAGGGAGAAGCGGTCTGCCGATGTTTCCGCCGAGATGAACTGTATAACCCTGAGCCTTTAATATTTCTGATATTATAGTGGTTGTAGTTGTTTTTCCGTCACTGCCGGTCACAGCTATGGTTTTGCACGGACAAAGGTCAAAGAAGACCTCCATCTCACTTGTAACTACAGCGCCCTTGTTTCTTGCCTCAGTCAGTTCGTCCATATAAAATTTCATTCCCGGTGTACGGAAAATTATATCTGCGTCAAGGTCTGTCAGGTAATTATCTCCCAGCCGGAGCTTTGCGCCGTATTCCTCTGCAAGCTTAGCATTTTCGCCGAGCGCATCTCTGTCACGCTTATCACAGGCGAGTACAGAAGCGCCGTATTTTGTGAAAAGCTTTATAAGCGGAAGGTTGCTGCCGCCTATACCGCAGATTGCGATAGTCTTTCCGTTTA
>CACXDE010000012.1 GCA_902766305.1 uncultured Ruminococcus sp.
GACGCTGGACTCACACCAGTCTTGCACTGCTTTCTTCACAATTCGCAGCTTCTATGAATCACGGGCGGTGCTAGTGCCGAGCCGGCATTCCCGCACCAGTCTTGCACTACTATTTTTTAAAAGTACTGGCGCAGGGAACGATTCACAAATGTTACGTTTTACAATGAAGTAGTGCAAGACTGATTTGGGCGCGCAGGCTCTGCGCCGGGCGGTACTCTTCCATTATTCCATAACTGTAAGATTAAAAACAATAAAGTTCCAGAATTATTTACATCAACTTATTTTTCCGGGGGCGGAAGCATTTTTTTTGTGCTTTTAAGTGCTTTGTCAATTTCACGGCGGTGTCTGTACTTTATTATGATAAAAAGCACGACAGAACGCATTCCAACAAGAGTAGCAATTACACCTAAAATCAGACAAAGCTGTCCCAGTACAGAATTGTGTTCAAGATATATATATACCAGACCGATAAGCGCAACAGGAATACCCGTTGCAAGAGAAATAACTATAGATGATACTTTATATTTAAGCTTGCCGGCAGTGGTTCTCTCCTCATCCTCTGCAATCTCTTCGGGTGTGCGGGCGGCTCGTCTGTTAAGATTTGTCAGCGTATATACACCTATTATAATGAAAGGGAAAGATGCCAATATAATTATGACACCGATATATGTCATGGTTTTCGTCCTTACCTCCATAGGACTGTCCTTGTTGTAAAGCAGTGTCAGCTTGTCGCCGACCTTCCACTGCTCCTCATACTGCCCCAGCTGTATATTGTTATACTTTTTTCCGTCAATTTCGTAACTCACAAGAGTGACCGTCTGTTCCGTGCCGACCGCATCATCATCGATGACTTCCTCAAATCCTGTAATAACAGCCGTTGTCTTTTCCTCGCCGTAAGATACTGCCTGCAATGTACTTACAGCCGTCCCTATTACGATAAGAATGATACCGATAAAAATCATCAGTATTCTTGTAAATCTATCTACATTTGATACCGGTTCCAAATCAGATCAACCTCCCGATACATTATCCGTATTCCGCATCACATCAATAATAAGCGTTTTTGATAGATCACTGCGGTATATCAGATATTTGAACCCCTTCCCGGATTCATTAACAGAATAACTGTCCACAACATTCCTTGAATATTCCAGCGCTTTTTTATATTCATCCTCGGATTCATATTTTACAGTCAATTCCTGTATTCCCTGATCCGTGTCATGCGTTTTGAGCATTTTTTTCAGATTCTCAGGTGTTCCTTCGCCTTTCTTGAAATATAGTCCGTTCATTATATGATAATCAAGGTCTTCATTTTTGCATACAGGTACGCCTAATCCGATCAGCGGCTTCTCAATGTCTCTCAAAGCCATTATCTTGTCATCAGAAACGTTGAAGAACCCATAATTAGGCGGATTAGTCATAACACCGGCTTTCTGAGTATTATCACAGGTGATATCAACATTATACCAGTTGTCTCCGATTTTTATAGTGTTCCATGAATGACTTGCAAAGAGAGCCTGAGTGCTCCACGACTGATGTCCCATAAGTGTTATGCACTCAAACCCAATCTTTCTCGTCAGCCACTCAAAAGACTTGCTGAATCCTTCACACCTTCCCTTATGAAGGCAAAGCGTTCCATATATAGAACCGGCATTTTTATCATCTTCTATATATTCTGTCTCACGGAAAATTCTATCATAGACTATTTTTTCCTTTTCATAATCCGTTTTGCCCTCTGTCTTTTCCTTTATTATCTGAAGAACAGTACTCAGCTTCTTTACAGCTGATGAATATTCATTTTTATCAAGTATATAAGAAAACTTAACCAGTGTCACTGTATCGTCGGGACCGTATTCCGGGAAATAGTCACCGTTTATCTGTATCAGCTCCGGACAGTCATAGTTCAGCAGTATCATAAGCTTTGTAAGCTCTTCATCTGTAGGAGGAGTATAGAATGCAACAGATTCTCTGAACTCTGACACGGCCTCATACAATTCAACAAAGCGGTATTTTTCCTCGGCAGTCAGCTTCTTTACAAAATACTTGCTGTCATAATCCTGTATTTTGGCAAGATCCTCCGCAGAAGCCTTTTTCGGAACAGGCGGCGATGATGATTCCTCTGACGGCTGTACTGCTTCCTCACTCTCGTCCGGCGCAGACACTTCCTCACTGATTTCCGTATCGGATATTTCTATATCAGACGCTTGTGTTTTGACAGTCTCAGCCTTTTTACAGCCGGATATCAGTGAAATGCAGAGCACCACAGCCAATATAAATAATATTCTGTTTTTCAAAGCATTCACCGCCAATCATTCCCGATTTTTCGATTATCTCACATTCCGCCGTTATTGTCCTCTTCCTCATATCCCGTATACGTTGCGAACGGGTCTACATAGCTGTCCATGACGTTATTGCTGAAAACATCCGTTGCCCCGTAATCTATATTCTTATCGTCAAGCCCCGATTCAGCATTCGGATCGCCCATATAACCTATTTCATCCGGCTTTTCAAATTTCGGAACATATCCATGAATGTTGCGAAGAATAGTAGAAACATTCAGATATATTACTACAGCGCAAGCCAGTATTATTACACACATAATAATATACAGAGCTATATTATTCGGATAGACAAATACGGGTCTGCAATATGACGGATCGGACTTTTTGTAATATATCTCCAGCTGATCGCCTATATCCAGATTTTTAAACTCGGGAGATGTTTCAGTCATCCTTACAGTAAAAGGAAATTCACCGTCCGCTGTTTCCGCATTGAACTCCACATCAACATAATATGTTTCACCTTCATCAGTTGAGGTTATGGATTTATTTATAATAGTTGCTGTCGCCTGAGCGTGCTCCGTTTCAAACATATCGTCCACCCTGCTTGAATTTGAAACACCAATTATCACTATTATACATACCAGAGCAACTACTGCCGCCGCTATGACTAAAACTATAGGCGGCACATTGAATCTTTTTTCATTTTCGTCAGCCATTTTTATCATCCTCGTTCGCATTAGTTGAATGTTGTATCTTTTTATTCTGTCTTCTTAGCCTGAGTCTCCTTACAGAACCAGGCTCCATTTTTTCCATCCGTCCTTCTATGTACCGGCGGCGGCTCTCTATCATTTTCTCAAGATGTTCCAGCTTATCCGGATCGTTTTCAAGTTCCTTCTCCAGACGGCTTTCCATCCTGTCAAGAATTTCGTCCTCATCGAACATATTTACCCTGCCCCAGAAGGTCTGTTTCTCTGCCGCCTCAAAATCCTTTTCCGTAACCTCTTCACGGAATATCATCCCCACAAGTTCCTGTGCAATGCGTTCACGATATTCCTCTGCACCGTCACCGAAAACCCATTCAAGCTCCGGCTGTATCCCCTTTGCCCTGCGGCTGATATGATGCGGACGCTTTATTTTAGCACCTCCGCCCTGTGAAGCTTCAACCTCTTCCGTCGGATAGGGGTAATGTATCCCTGAATCACGCAGCGCAAGGTCTGTTGTCATACGAACCGCACCGCTTTCAAGAAGCCGCTGCACTCCGAACTGTCTCAGACTGTCATTGACTTCGCCGACGTGTTCAGTAATATAAAATGATATGCCCTTCTCCTTATAATCATCATACATCATGAGAAGTCTCTGTGCCGCGGTGATATCTATGCTGCCGCATGCCCCGGCGTTTATTATTATCACTTTGGTATCACTCTTAACGGCATTTTCTATATCATTCTGAATAGTGTCAATATTTGCAAAAAACATATTGCCGCCGAAACGATATATCAATACATTCTTTATAGGCTTTGCTTCACCGTTGCGCCTGAGTGAATAAAAGCTGTTTTCCTTTCCCTCGATAACACCAAGAAAGGCTCTCGGCGGAGTTACAGTACGGATAGTAACAGCCGCAAAGGACAGCACTATACCAATAATAACACCATATACCGTACCAAAAAGCATAACAGACAGGAATGCGCCTGTAAAGATATAAAACTCCGACCTGCTGTGTTTAAAGAAGTGAACAGCCTCATCAAACTCGCAGGCATTCATAAGAGCGGACACCACTATAGCTGTAAGAACAGGAACAGGCAGATATTTTATCATCGGCGCGGCTATATAAAGCACCGCCAACATTGAAGCACCGGCGGATACAGACAGCCACTGCGAGCCTGCTCCGAACTGACGTACAATACCTGTTCTTGATACGCTTGCATTAACAGGACAGCATCCGCTGAACGCTGAAACAAGGTTTGCGGCAAAGTAGCCGGTTATCTCCCGGTTATTGTCAAGCTTATATCCGTCCTTCATCGCATTGCTGCCGCTTGCAAGAAGAGACTCCGCAAGTATAACCGCTGCTACCGGAAGGGCTGACATTATATAATCACTTACCTGTGAAAACGATTCAAAGCTTACAAATCCTGAAAAGCCTTTGAATCCGCTCTCAACATCCGGCAAAAGCTTTACACCCATGCTTTTAAGGTCTATAAAGTATCCGGCAACGGCTGCCGCTGCCATAACTATTACCGACATCGGGAGCTTTGGTATAAACCTCTTCGATATCATTATGAGCGCTATCGAGAGCAGGCTGAGAGAAAACGAAAGCAGACTAAATTCGCCCATCTGAGAAATTATATGACTCACAAGCTCCGGAGCTTCTCCTGTTCCGGGACTGCCGCCAAAAAGCTTCGGCGTCTGCATAAGTATTATAGTTACACAAATACCTGTAACAAAGCCTCCCATAACGGAAGATGATATATATTTTACGACTCTTCCGGCTCTGAATATGCGGAACACAAGCAGCCATCCTGCTACAAAAAGCGTCAGTGTAGGAATGACTTTCATTGCCTGCTCAGATTCCGCCTTAATTCCCATTTCAGCGATTATTCCGCCGATAAGTGCTGCCGGCGCAGCATCAACGCCAAAAACAAAATCCTTTGAAGACGTAAGCAGACCAAATATTATTATCGTAAATACTGATCCGTAAAGACCGTACTGCATCGGCAAGCCGGCTATGCCAGCATAGCCCATGGATATAGGTATGGATATAAGAGCGGCAATAACACCTCCGGAAATATCCTTCACAAGCTGTCCGGCAGAGCTGACGTAAAACTTTTCTTTTATGAAAGACATCATACTATCCCCTGTTTTTATATCTGCAAAAATATCCGTTTTTATCACGATAGAGCGCAGTCCCTACAGGTGATTCAAGGTATTCTATAATATCAGGATCATAATTGCAGATCGTATTCAGACTGAAAATATCAGAATTGTCAGGGTTATCCATATAATCCTGATCCTCATCGCCTGCAAAAAATCTCCATCCGCTGTCAAGCTTACTGTCAGGCTTTTCCCTTATCATGAAACCTACCCGGCAGCCGTCAACCGTTATTCTGTCCGTAGCATAACAGCCGTCAGCTCCCTCCCATTCTATCAGAAGCTCCATAGAGCTTCTCGGTATCGCCCATTTCTTTTTGCCGCCGAATCCTGCGCAGACATTAGGACGATCGGGAATAATAAAATCAATCTGTTCCGGTTCAAGCTGAGTCATGAATTTCCGGAACAAGGTTGTCACGCCTTTTTCTATCTTGAACATCATCTCTTCTTCATACAGCGGCACAAGCCTGAGAAAATGTACTTCCTCTCCGTTACCTATTATACACCTGTCCATATCAGGGCTGTCAACAAATAAATCGTTGAATACTGCCCCGTTATATTCAACCGTACTGTCCATTTTTTCTCCGTAGGATATACTGTGTCCGGCAGCAAGCATAGTATCGTCTATATGCACCATTTCACCAAACTGACGCATTATCCTTGCCAGCCAGCCGTATTTTTCTATTACTTCATCATATGTCAATGACGGAGGCAAAAATGCCGCCATTTCTATCCTATGGGGAATCTGCCGGTTTTTATCGCTTGCGGCATGTGCTCCGATACCTATAGAAATCACCTTGTAAAAATCATTTACATCATCCGGCTTTACTATCAGACAGTTTATAGGATGCTTGTCCTCCGTTTCTTCCTCTCCCGGTACGGGCAGCATTCCGCACGGCATACCAAAATGTTTTACAACAAACTCCAATACCCTTTTCATATCTTCCTCTTCATAGACTTCCATATCTGCCGCTGCGTCACCGAATATGTTATTCCATGCTTCCTCATCTATTTCTTTTGCAACTTCCGAAGCATTTTCAAACTTCTTCTGCTGCCCTGTTTCCTGATACACAAGACAAAGCAGCAGCCAGGGTTCAACACAATTCTCGTCAATTTCTATGCAGGCCTCAGCTTCCTTTACAGCCGCACGGTAATAATGCAGCCCAAACAAAGCACCTGCCATTTCAAGGTGATATCCTATATCATCTCCTGCCATTTCTTCATCTACATTTTTCAAAGCGTCTATAGCCTCGTGATATTTTGCGCACTGTGACAGCGCATGGGCAAGCATAAGCCTCAGTTCAACACATATTTCATCCTCGTCAAGCTCGCTTATCCTGCCTGCAACTTCCTCGAATCTTCCCTCATTCATAAGGTCATCCATCTCATACAAAAATTCATTATCCATAAGCCCTGAAGCAAAAGCTTCCAGTTCACCGCCCTTCCTGTCAGCACCAAAAACACTGATTATTCACAAACTCACATCATCGTTTATACAAGTATACCACACTTTTATTCATTTATCAATGCAAATCCTACAAAAACCAGCGTGACGCTGAACCCAAAACAGTCTTACACTGCTTTCTTCAAAACCATTACTTTGATGAATCACGGGCGGTGCTCTTCCATAATCGCTCAGCGTCCCCCTCCCCTTTCAGGAGAGACAGTGGCAGACTTTCACAAATCCAAGCCTCCCCCGAAATGACGGAGGGGTAAAAGACCAGAATAAAACTTGAAATAACAAAAATATATCAAGTTGGCATATATTTAGTTTTTGCACAGTCTGCATTGCACATTGCACATTGAACATTGTACATTGTATTTTATTATCCTTGTTTCGCAAAATTTACTGTTGAATTAATAAAATGATATGTTATAATATATATGCGGGTCACTGTTTATGAAAAACAGCGTCTGTAATCCTATCACACGGAGGGATATTCTTTGTGGGAACAATTAGTCGAGCAATATAACAGCTTCATAGCTTCCATGCAGTCCTTCAAGGTGACTGATGTACTGGATATTGTAATAGTATCTTTTCTCATATACAGCCTTATCAAAATAATGCGTGAAACAAGGGCGGAACAACTGGTAAAAGGTATACTTATGCTCCTTATAGCATATGCGGTATCTATAGTCTTTAATCTTAAGATGCTTAATGCCTTGTTCGTTTCATTTTTCCAGTTCTCTGTACTTGCAGTGCTTATTGTGTTCCAGCCTGAACTGCGAAGCGCCCTTGAACATATCGGAAGAAGCAAGATCGGAAAATACTGGTCAGGCATAGCCGCCGTAAGTGTAGAAGAAGAACAGATTAAACAGATAAGAAAATGTATCAACTGCGTTGTTGAAGTCGCAAATAAATTCCAGAAATCAAAAACCGGTGCGCTTATTGTTTTTGAACGTACAACAAAGCTCGGAGAAGTAATTGATACGGGTACTATAGTTGATGCTCAGCCCAGTGTTGAGATGATAGGAAATATTTTCTTCAATAAAGCTCCTCTGCATGACGGTGCAATGATAATAAGAAACGGAAAGGTACACGCCGCCGGCTGTATTCTTCCGCTTACCAAAAACAATGATATAAGCACCGACCTTGGAACAAGACACCGTGCCGCCCTTGGAATAAGCGAAAACAGCGATGCAGTCATAGTAATAGTTTCAGAGGAAACAGGTACGATCTCCATAGCAAAAAATGGTATTATCACCAGAAATTTTACAAGGGAAACACTCAGCATGACGCTTGAAGAGGATCTTGTACCCAAAGATCACGAAAAGAGCGAAAGAGTTCCTGTTATAAACGGGATCATGAAAGGGAAGAAAAATGAGGAGAAAGAATAAATTCAATTTCAGCAAATTATTTTATAATGACAAGTTCGTCATGTTTTTTTCGGTTTTTCTTGCCTTCACTATATGGGTAACTTTGCCCGGCAACAGTGAGGATATTACATATACCGTCATAAAGGACGTGCCTATAACAGTACCGGAGCTTGGCAATGAACTGAAGGTATTTTACAAAAGTAATGATAAAGCCTCTGTAAGAGTCAGCGGTAATTCTCTTATTCTTCGCAATCTTACAAAGAATGATATAGTCGTTACATTGGACGATGACTTTACTGAAATTGAAAGCGCAACAACAGGAAAATATAAGCTTACTGCAAAAAAAGCAAGTATTGCCAACGACTATTCTATACAGACAAATTCCATAGACCCTGCTGAAATTGAGGTTTTTGTTGACAGAGAGGACAGCAAGATTATACCGATAACTGTACAGACCGATGCCGCTGTCGGAGAGGATTATCATATGGGTACTGTTACATATACTCAGAAAGAGGTAACTGTATCGGGTGCTCAGTCTATATTGCAGAAGATAGATTCAGTAAAAGCTGAATACACCTTCGGCGAAAAACTGACAGAAACTAAAAATGTTGAAGCTAAGCTTAAATTCTATGATAAATTCAACGAAGAAATAAACAGCTCTTATTTTTATAACGACTACGTCACACCGGAATTTACATCAATAAACATAAAAATTCCTGTCATGAAGGTAAAAAAGCTTGATGTAATTCCAAAGTTTATCAATATTCCGGATACGCTGGATACAAACGGAGATCTTTTCACTATTTCACCGAAGACTATAGATATTGCAGCGCCGGATGACGATACAATAGATATTGACAGTGTGGCAACAAAGGATATTGACCTGTCAAAGATAAGCTCCACCAAAAAGACTGTAACGGCTGAACTTATAATACCGTCCGGAATAACAGTTATCAACAATGAATCCGAGGTTACTGTTGCTTTTGATACGGGTGAAATGACATCCAGGAATTTTATTGTTACAAATATAGAAAGCGAAAACATTCCTGCCGGAAAAACAGTTACCTATTACAGCAAAATGGTAAACGTCACTATGATAGGAAAGAAATCTCAGCTCAGCCAGATGAAAGCCTCTGATCTTACCGCTGTAGTAGATCTCAGCGATGTAACATCAGGCGGCGGAAGCGTTACTAAAAACGCAAAAATTGAAATCCGCAACAGCAGTATGGATCAATGCTGGCCTTATTGGCTGAATGACGATCCGTATCCGATTGTTCTTTCGGTTTCTGACAAAACTGAGTCGTCAGAAGCATCCTCATCCGAAACCTCGTCTGCTTCATCATCTGAATCCTTAGCCAGAAGCTGATATGAAGATGCAGGAAATATAAATAATCGTTTCCTCAGGCGACAATTTATAATATATCACCACACAAACTCAGGGGGAATCTTATGTTACAGGTTAAAAAGATAAAAAAGGAATACGTTACAGGAGATCTGACACAGTTAGCTCTGGATGAAGTCAGTCTTGATTTCAGAGATAATGAATTTGTAGCCATCTTGGGACCGAGCGGTTCAGGAAAAACTACTTTGCTTAATATTGTAGGCGGTCTAGACCGTTATGACAGCGGTGACCTGATAATAAACGGAATATCAACAAAAAAGTACAAGGACAGGGACTGGGACTCCTACAGAAACCATACAATAGGATTCGTGTTTCAGAGCTATAACCTGATACCGCATCAGTCCGTTCTTGCAAATGTAGAGCTTGCACTGACTATATCCGGCATATCAAAGTCAGAACGCCGCCAGAAGGCTATAGACGCACTTGAAAAAGTCGGGCTTGAACAGCATAAACATAAACGTCCTAATCAGTTATCCGGCGGTCAGATGCAGCGTGTAGCTATAGCCAGAGCACTTGTAAATGATCCGGAGATACTGCTTGCTGATGAACCCACAGGCGCACTTGACAGTGAGACAAGCGTACAGGTCATGGATATGCTCAAAGAAGTCGCAAAGGACAGGCTCGTTATTATGGTGACGCATAACCCGGAGCTTGCAGATCAGTACGCAACACGAATAGTAAGGCTTAAAGACGGCAGGATAATTTCAGACAGCAATCCCGTTGAAGATGATAAAAAGGAAGAACAGCCGCCCGAGCATAAAACAATGGGAAAAACTTCTATGTCATACTTCACTTCCCTCGCCCTGAGCTTCAACAACCTTCGGACAAAGATGGGACGAACATTCCTGACAGCCTTTGCCGGGTCTATCGGTATAATAGGCATTGCGCTTATAATGTCAATAAGCACCGGCGTTAACAATTATATAGCAGATATACAGAAGGACGCCATGTCAGCCTATCCTATTACTGTAGACGCACAAAGCGTTGACCTTAGTTCACTCATGCAGAGTGTTTCGACTACTTCTGAAGAGGATGTCGATCATGAAAAAGACGCTGTTTATTCAAACGGCAGGCGGCTTGAAGGCTTCTCTGATTTTACTTCAAGCATATCTGAAAATAACCTGACAAAGTTCAAGCAGTATCTCGACAACAAGAACAGTGAGATACATAAATATTTAGGTGAGAATGGTATAGTTTACAGTTATGCGACAAAATTCGACGCCTACTGCTTTGACCCTCAGGGGACTCTCGTAAACCTTGACGGTACAACTCTTAACGACGAAATAGCCGCCTCCGTCGGTGTTGATATGGCATCAATGTTCGGAGGTGCTGCCTCCGGTTCAACAGGATTCAGCGCACTTTCATCCACAATGTCATCAAAAATGAACAAGAATAATCTGTCTCAGCTTATTCCCGGAAATACGGATTCGGAGCTGATAAGTAAGGCAATCAAAAATAAATATGAGCTTGTCAGCGGAAAATATCCTCAAAACTACAACGAGATACTTCTCGTAATGGATAAGAATAACGAGGTATCACTTATCACACTTTATGAGATGGGTATGCTTCCTTCCGAGGATTATAAAAAGCTCCTCAGAAAAATCTCAGACAGCGAAAAAGTAACCATAGATACCGAAAGCTGGACGTATGAAGACATTATGAAAAAAGAAATATATCTTCTTCCGGCAAGCGACCGTTATGAAAAAGACAAAAAAGGCGTTTACTCAAAAATAAATGATAATGAACAGATCAAAAATATAGTTAAGGACAAGGCAATACGTCTGAAAATTTCAGGTATTATCAGACCCGCTGAAGACAGTGATATGCCGCTTATCAAAACCTCTCTTGCATATACAAAGGCACTGACACAATACCTTATGGATTATGCAGAAAACAGCGAAATAGTTAAAGCACAGAGAGCTGATGAAGATATCAACATTCTCAACGGTATGAAATTTGAGCCAAGGAACAGGCACGAAAAAATAGACGATGTTATCAAATATTTCGAGGACGAGGGTATCAGCACAAAAGCAAAAATGATGAAATCTATGCTGGCAATGTTTTCTGCCACAAGCGGAAGTGTTTCCCTGAATGTCTCTGATACTGATGAAACCAAGCTTGCTGAGCAGTTTGATAAATTCCTTGACAATGCAAGCGATCAGATACTTCTCAAAATATATGACACATATATTTCTGTAGGTAATTTCAATGATAATCTTTCTGCTTTCGGTGTAGCCGGAATGGACGCACCAACCTCCATATCAATCTACTCTGATACTTTTGAAGACAAGGACAAGATATCAGAATGTATAGAGGAATATAACAAGAAGGTTGATGAACAGGATAAGATAGTCTATACCGATTATGTCGGACTGCTTATGTCGTCAGTAACTACAATCGTAGACGTAATATCCTATGTACTTATAGCTTTTGTTTCTGTTTCTCTTATTGTATCATCAATAATGGTTGGTATTATAACCTATATTTCCGTAATGGAAAGAACCAAGGAAATAGGTATTCTCCGTGCAATAGGCGCTTCCAAGAAAAATATTTCCCAGGTATTCAATGCTGAAACATTTATTATAGGGCTATTCTCCGGAATTATCGGAATAGCGACCACACTTCTGATCCTGCTGCCGGCAAACTATATTATACATGGTCTGATAGGATCGAATGATTTCAACGCTGCACTTCCTGTAACTAATGCTCTCCTGCTTATTCTGCTTAGCGTAGTACTGACGCTTATAGGCGGACTAATCCCTGCAAGCAAAGCGGCAAAACAGGATCCGGTAAAGGCACTGAGATCAGAATAGTACAAATTTTTACAGACAAAAAACTTCTCCCTCACAATATGCGCCGTCTGACGCACATCGTGAGGGAGAGTTTATTTTTAGTCAGTGGTGAAGAGCTTTATTGCAAAAGGAAAGGGGCTGTCGTACTGATACTAATATCCAATTAAATAATTAAAAAAGTTTCGCTCAAGCCTTTTTACCGGCGAACCGGCGCAGTGTCTGCGCTCCCGCACCGGTCTTGCACCAATTTTTTTAAGCCGTTACATTTATGAATCACGGGCAGCACTATCGCTTGGACTGACATGGCAAGCACAGATCCCGCTGTATATGCAGAACCTGTGTTTATTCAAATATTAATTGTGATTAATTCATTAGGTGACAAACGTAAAAAGTGGAAAGTGACAAGAATGTCCTGACCACTTTCCACTAATCATTATACACTAAAAAATCACTTTCCGAGGAATGCAGCGCCTATAAGTCCGGCATCATTTCCAAGCTCAGCTATGCAGACCTTTGTCTGCTTGTCGTTATGCTTTGTATATCTCTCACGCTTGATAACTTCCATAACGGGACTGAGGAGATAATCTCCCTGTCTGCTGATACCGCCGCCTATGCAAAGAATTTCAGGCTGGAATACGTTTATAATATTGGTAAGACCGCATCCGAGATAGTCAACATACATGTCTATAACAGACTTTGCAAGAGGACAGCCCTGCTGTGCAGCGTCAAAAGCTGTCTTTCCTTCTATCTTATTAAGATCGCCGCCGATCATCTGGTAGATAAGATAGTTGGGAGCCTGCTGTATGGAACAAGCTTCTCTTGTCATATTAATAAGACCCGTTGCTGATGAATATGCTTCCCAGCAGCCTCTTCTTCCGCAGGTGCAGAGACGTCCGCCCTTCTGTATTACAGTGTGTCCCACCTCTGCGCCGGCAAAGTTAGAGCCGCTGTATATCATACCGTCAACGATTATACCGCCGCCGACACCGGTTCCGAGAGTTATCATTACAGCATCGTTTGCATCTCTTGCTGCGCCTACACAATATTCTCCGTAAGCTGCCGCATTAGCGTCGTTCTCAACATATACTTTCATGCCGAGACGTTCTTCCATCATCTTTACGATTTCCCAGTTGTGGAAATTGAAGTTGTTTGCAAACTCAATTACACCTGTTTCGCTGTTCACTGCACCGGGAGCACCAATGCCTATGTAGGAAAATTCACTCTTATCAACTCCCGAATTTACCATTGCAGCAGTCGCAGCAGCTGCCATATCATCACACAGACCATCCATAGTACAGGGTCTGCTTGTTTTACGGTTTTCTTTAATGATGATCTGACCGTCATCATTTACTATGCCGGCAACGATATTAGTGCCTCCAAGGTCGATTCCAAGATAATACATATTTTTGCCTCCAATTCAAAAGATTTGCTGAACAATGCGATTTATCGTTTCACAGACAGTTCAATACACCGCAGTATCAAGGAACTGTATGAATACTTTAGTAAATCACTTACTACATTATACCATATAGCACAAATTAATAAAAGTGATTTTAAAAGATTTTTTATTTTTATCATATTGCACAATGATTGATAATACTTCATAGTTATTTTGCCTATAAAGATATAAATCCATATGATATTTTTATTTAAAGCTTTGTTTTTAAAGCTGCGGCAGAGTCTTATATGTGATTATTTGCGCCTTGTCAGCATAAATATTTTTAATAAGCTGTAAGTTATCAGTTGTAAGCTAAAAGCATTATGAGTGTGGAGTTGATAAAGCTCAGAGTCAGGAGTGCAGAGTTCAGAGCTGTTTAACCCCTCCATCATTTCGCCGCTTGCCACTGCAAGTTCTTCAAGAACTAAAGCACTGCCGAGCGCAGCGAGGCGGAGGGGTTCTCTTAGATTAAAAGCTTAGTTTTATGTTTAACTGTAAACTGTCAACTTCCGACTTCCAACTGTCAATAAAGAACCTTCTATGCGCTCAGGATAACAATTCAGCCGGTGTCTGTGATGCTTAAGAAAACATAATGCCTGTTGTTTCGTTATCTTCCGGAATGATGTTTCTGATAAGATTGAAGCGTGTTGGCTGATACGGAAGAAGAAACTGGGTTGGTATTACTCTTGTACCGGTGCCGGTGTTTTTTTCTGTCACGAAAAGGTCGAAAGGTGTTCCCGGAAGATCTATGTCCTTTTTATTCAGAAATTTGTTATCGTTCATATATGATCACCTCATGTTTTATTACGGCATATCACAGCCTTAGATATTATGCGCTGATTTTTTTACAGTAATCTTTGATTTGTGGTTTTTGTATATACGTACATCATTTGGAGGAAATTGACATTCTGTTTTGGAGGTATATTGAATTGGCAAGTGTTTTTATGACAAATAAACTTAAAAGACGGCTTATTGTCTGCATTGTCGGAATTGCAGTGTTTGCTGTTTCCTTTGTTTTTTTGACAGGGATAATGGATAATGACCACATAAATTTTAACGGGCAAAGCTTTTCTGTACGTGCCGAAACAATAGACGACCATAAACGATTTGCCGCTCAATTCGGACTAAAGCTTGGTGAAAATCCGGTGATGATACAAAAAGTTACTATTCCTCAAAAATTCAGCCGTGTGTACAAAGAATACAATGAACTGCAAAGATCACAGGGCTTTGACCTTGAACCGTACAGCGGACAGAAATGTATTATTTATACCTACAAAATAGAAAACGAAAATAATGCCGAGGACTGGTTTATGGATATACTTGTAAAAAACTATAGGGTTATAGGAAAATCGGTTAAAAAAATATCTGTAAACAAAAAATAAAACTGTATATCAGCACTTGGGTATACTGAGTGCCGGAATAACATATAATATAATTGGATTTATAGTAAAAAATTGAATTGTAACAAAAAAGTAATCGAAAAAGTGTTGACAATTCAGGAAAAAGGTGTTACTCTATAAATAGATTAGCACTCTGATGTCGAGAGTGCTAATGAATCGGCGGACAGGCGGAAATGTGTTGACTGTGTACAGATCGGTGAATGCTCATCCGGAACTGCGCCGGGAGGTGGCTTGATTGGAACCGGCTCAAAGAAAAATGAAGATCCTTGAAGCGGTCGTAGAAGCTTATATCAGAACCGGAGAACCAGTGGGATCAAAAACCTTGTGTGAAAGCCTTGAGTTTAATGTTTCCAGTGCGACAATAAGAAATGATATGGCAGAGCTTGCCTCGATCGGTCTTTTGGAACAAACGCACACATCGTCAGGACGTATACCCACTGAGCTTGGATACAGGATATATGTGGATAAGCTGATGAAGGATGTTCCACTGACAAAATATGAGAAGTCACAGATAGACAGCACCTTGTATTTGGGGTCGGATGCGCCGGAGCATTTGCTTGAAAGTGCGGCGTCTCTGCTGTCTGAAATGACAAGATATGCTTCTGTTGCTTCTGCACCTCTTGGTGATGAGGCAGTGATAAGAAATATCCGCTTTGTTCAGACAGGAAGATACACGGCGATGATAGTTCTTATTACGTCAACAGGTTCTGTCAAAACGGGACTGTTCAGGTGCGAGTATGTTGTCACTCCGGAAATAATAGGTATGTTCGAGAAAACCATGAACGAGAGGTTTGCAGGAATGAGCGTCAAGGGTGTTACTCCGGCATTCATGCAAAGTGCGGCAGCTTCTCTTGGCGATATGTCCATGCTGCTGTCGAATGTTCTTTTGGCTGTATCAGATACCGCTAAGCAGGCGGCGGATACGGGGGTTTTCATAAAGGGACAGTCAAACCTGTTTCTTATGCCTCAGCTGACGTCAGCATCCGGCAAAAGGGTAATGGAGCTGCTGGGACATTCGGGCGAGCTGAGCAGGCTTATAAGATCAGCGGAAACAAAGGCAAGCGTACTTATAGGAAGTGAAATGAATGACCCGGCTTTGCGTGATCTTAGCATAGTTGTTTCCCGCTATGAGGCGAATCCGTGCTGCTGCGGCATGCTGGCAGTGATAGGTTCTGTGAGGATGAATTATCCTAAGGTTACGGCGGCTCTTGAATATACGGCGGATACGGTCGGCAGGCTTCTCAGGGAATTTTTAGAGATCGACTGACAGGCATTTCGATGTAAGAAAGGAGAATGTGTCTTGGCAAGGAAAAAAACGGCAAAGTCTGCTTCAAAGGCTGATGCAGCTGCCGTAAAAGAAAACGATGGAGACACCGTGACAAAGGCAGAATACGATAAATTAAAGGAAGAATATGAAAAACTGAAAAAGGATTCTGAGACTCAGAAGGAACAATTTCTGAGGATGGCAGCTGAGTATGATAATTTCCGTAAGAGAACGGAAAAAGAAAAGCTTGCTACTTTTGATAATGCGGTAGCTGCTACGGTGGAAGCGTTTTTACCTGTCGCAGATAATTTTGCTCTTGCCGTTGCATCAAGCGAAAATGCGGGTGACGAATTTAAAAAAGGTCTTGAAATGATCAAGAAACAGTTTGAAAATGCTTTCAAACAAATGAATATTGAGGAATTTGGCGAGCGCGGAGATGAGTTCGATCCGAAATTCCATAATGCGGTTCAGAGAGTGGATGACGATGAACTTGGAGAAGATTATGTTGCTTCTGTTTATCAGAAGGGATATAAGATAGGAGACAAGATCATCAGACACGCAATGGTCACTGTAGCACAGTAAGACCATATTTAAGTCGGAACAGCTGTGAAATAATCAGCTTGAAATAAAACAATAATGAATAAAAATAAAGATTCTGGAGGAAATTATTATGGCAAAGACAATTGGTATCGATCTTGGTACAACTAACTCATGTGTAGCAGTTATCGAAGGCGGCGAGCCTGTAGTTATCGCAAATGCAGAAGGTTCAAGAACAACACCTTCAGTTGTTGCGTTTGCAAAGAACGGCGAGAGACTTGTAGGTCAGGTAGCTAAGCGTCAGGCAGTATCAAACCCTGACAATACTATCGCTTCCATAAAGAGAGAGATGGGTTCTTCCTATAAGGCAAAGGTAAACGGCAAGCAGTATACTCCTCAGGAGATTTCAGCTATGATCCTTACAAAGCTTAAGAAGGATGCTGAATCATATCTTGGCGAAACAGTTACACAGGCTGTTATCACAGTACCGGCATACTTTACAGACGCTCAGCGTCAGGCTACAAAGGACGCTGGCAAGATCGCAGGTCTTGAGGTAAAGAGAATTATAAATGAGCCTACAGCGGCTGCTCTTTCATACGGCGTTGACAAGGAAAATGACCAGAAGGTAATGGTATACGACCTCGGCGGCGGTACATTCGATGTATCTATCATTGAGATGGGCGATGGCGTTCAGGAGGTTCTTGCAACAGCCGGCAACAACCACCTCGGCGGCGACGACTTCGACC
>CACXDE010000013.1 GCA_902766305.1 uncultured Ruminococcus sp.
AAGAGAAAACAAAAGAAGATTATGGTTGATGATTTCCTGAATCTTGACCAGGCTGTGGAAAATGTCCTGAATTCCCACCCGGAAAAAGAGAAACTGAAAAAATACGGGGATTCGTTAAAGGATCTGGTCAGGGAGGAGCTCTTGTCATCTATGGGCTTTTCCAGCTGGAAAACCTGTTATAAATATATTTGTACACAGATGGCTATGACAATGTACAAGAAGGTTTTCCTTACAAATCCGCAGCCGGAGGACAGGGATATGTATCTGAACGCTATGAAGTCTCTCGGACTTAAGATAAAAGAACCCAAGGCACAAGGAGATGAACCCAAACCCACCATAGATGCAATGGTTTCAAAATTGATGGCTTGACAAGGGACAGGTAAAGTGGTATCTTACTGAAGTGCGTGTGAAGAAAATATGTTTTTCTGACCGCACGGAAATCGAAGCAGAGCATAAGCTCTCACCCTGAGGCGTAGGCTTTCAGGCGTTCATAGCAGGATTATTCTTGATCTATTATGGACGGTGGAGTTTTGCTCGACCGTCCTGTTTGTTATTGTGAGGACGAAGACTGAAAAATCTATTCTGAAAAAAGATTTTTCGCCACATACGTTTTAGGAGGGAAACACAATTAGCGATTTATTTATCAATGAGCAGATCAGGGACAGGGAAGTGAGACTGATCGGTGAGGACGGTGAACAGCTCGGAGTAATGCCTACGTCAGAGGCTCTGAGACGGGCAGATGAAGCAGGACTTGATCTTGTGAAGATCGCACCGGGGGCGAAGCCGCCTGTTTGTAAGATCGTCGATTACGGCAAGTATAAATACGAGCAGACCCGAAAGGACAAGGAAGCCCGGAAAAAGCAGAAGATCATAGAGGTTAAGGAGATCAGGTTTTCTCCCAATATTGACACAAATGATCTGAAAACAAAGAGCAATGCTGCCCGGAAGTTCCTTATGAAGGGAGACCGGGTGAAGGTCACCATGCGTTTCCGCGGAAGGGAGATGGCTCACATGAATTCCAGCAAGCACGTTCTGGATGAATTTGCCGAGAACCTGAGTGATATCGCTGTTGTTGAAAAGCCTGCAAAAGTAGAGGGCAGAACAATGACACTGCAGCTTGCCCAGAAAAAATAGAATGGAGGAAAGAAAAAATGCCAAAGATGAAGACCAGCAGATCCGCCGCAAAGCGGTTCAAGATCACGGGAACAGGAAAATTAAAGAGGTTTAAGGCATATAAGCGCCATATCCTTACAAAGAAGTCTGCAAAGACCAAGAGAAATCTCCGTCATGCAGTAATGACAGACGAAACAAACGTAAAGAATATGAAGAAGATACTGCCTTATCTTTGATCGCCGGGAGCGGAGCAGGTATCCGGTTCAGCCGGAGCAGCTGCTGAGGGTGAATGAAGACTTTGGTGTATAAGGCAGATTTGAATTGATGATAACGGAGGTTTATTATGGCTAGAATAAAAGGCGGCTTAAATGCCAGGAAAAAGCATAACAGAGTATTAAAATTAGCAAAGGGCTACAGAGGAGCCAGATCAAAGCAGTACAGAGTTGCGAAGCAGTCCGTGATGCGTGCGCTTACTTCTGCATTTGCAGGCAGAAAGCAGAAGAAGAGGGATTTCCGCTCACTCTGGATCACACGTATCAATGCAGCGGCAAGAGCTAACGGCATTAGCTACAGCAAGCTTATGTATGGATTAAAGAATGCCGGTGTGGATATCAACAGAAAAATGCTTTCAGAGATGGCAGTAAGTGATGCAGAGGGCTTCAGGACTCTTGCTGAGCTTGCAAAGTCCAGGGCTTAATGATAAAATAATGTGCATCCCGTGTTTTGCCGGGTGAGGCAAAGCGGGATGCAATATATAGAAACATGCAGGAATGGCGGAATTGGCAGACGCGCAGGCTTCAGGTGCCTGTAGTAGCAATACTGTGAGGGTTCAAGTCCCTTTTCCTGCATTTTTTTTATTTTAAAGATATAGATGAAATAGACGCCAAAGATCCGGAAGATCCTTCGCTTCGCTCAGGATGACAGGGGAGGAGTGTTTAAAAGCGAAACCGGCGAATTGGAGGGTTCGCCGGTTTCTTCTTTAGGAGAGTATTAGTTTTGTTGGATTTTCCAACTAAGGGGGAGAATATCTATCGAATTACTT
>CACXDE010000014.1 GCA_902766305.1 uncultured Ruminococcus sp.
TATTATCTGCCATAACGATGCAAGCTCCATAGAATTTATCAGAAACTGGATATGGGGAAAAATGCAGTTCATAACAGACAGCACTGCATTGTCAGATGCAGACATTGCTTTTATAAGCTCGTTTGTATCGAATCCGCTTTTAGAGATAAGGTAAAAAATACCTATTATAACAACAAATGTAAAAATACCTGTTATTTTGTTTACAGTATCCTTGTTTTTGATAAAACGTGTAAAGTACATAACAAGCATACACAATATTCCGCAGTATACAAGAGGAATTATCGGAAGAGTTATCGTACCTATGACAGCAATAAGCCACGAATGAATGGGCATACCTCCGCCTATTATGTATCCTATCAGCGCCGCAATTATTACAAGGCATTCCATAACGCTTTCGCTGATAAGTGCGGCTGTGAATTTCGAACCTATTATCTGATACGGTCTGAGGGGGAGAGGCAGGAGATTTTCAATGTCACCGGCAAAATAAAATACAGAGAATATTACATTCAGTCCGAAGATGAATGAAAAGGCTGATATCAGATGCAAAAACAGCTCCACACCGTTGTGATATGTTCCGAACTGTGTAAGGGAGTTGGTAAGCGCATAGATGATTACACCGACAAAAAATGTCATCGGAAGCATTATACCAAAACCGGCTATTATTGTCATAACAATATAAAATATTTTGTTGCGTTTTTTTTCTTTATCGCTCGGCTCAACACCTTGTATGAGAGCCGAAACTAATCTCAGGTACATTTTCATTTTTCAGTCAGCTCCAGGAAGATATTTTCAAGTGATTCGTTTTTATTCTGTTTTTCAAGGTCGTGCATAGTGCCTGTGTAAAGAATATGCCCGTTCTTTATTATCACAACCCTGTCGCAGAGCTTTTCGGCAACCTCAAGAACATGGGTTGAGAAAAATACGGCATTTCCCTCCTTGGTATGGTCACGCATTAGCTGTTTAAGCTCAAAGGCTGATTTCGGATCAAGCCCTATCATAGGCTCGTCAAGTATCCAGACGGGCGGCTTATGGAGAAGTGCGGCAATAACCATCATCTTTTGTCTCATACCATGTGAATAACTCATCATAGGACTGCCAAGGGCTTCTGTAAGACCAAATTTTTCAGCAAGAGAGCTTATTCTTTCCTTTCTTTCTACTTCCGGCACACGATAGATATCACCGAGAAGCTGTAAAAACTCATTTCCCTTAAGTCTCAGGAACATATCAGGATTATCAGCGATATAGCCGATTGATTCCTTTACCTTTATCGGGTCTTCCTTGATATTAAATCCGTTTATGACGATCTTACCCTTGTCCGGACGTATTATGCCCGTAAGAAGCTTCATGGTAGTAGTTTTACCTGAACCGTTAGGGCCTATGAAACCTACTATTTCTCCTCCTTTGACATTGAAGCTTACATCATCGAGGGCTTTTACAGTTTTGTTATAGGTTTTCGTGACGTTTTCAAATTTGATCATTTACAATACCTCGCTTTTATTATAATTAAAGAACATATGACGGTACAATTTCATAACCTGATAAATATTATAATCTAATATTTGGTTATTTGCAATAAAATTCATATGAGAATTGAAAAAACTTTTATAAATAGAAATCAAAACAGCCGTCAGTTGGAAGTTGTAAGCTTTCAGTTGAACATTTACTTATTTTCTTCAAAGCATGATTATAACAAGCATATTCCTAAGACAGAAGGAAAAAGTCTGGAGTGCCACTCTTTGAGCTTATGACTTACAACTTCCAACTGCTTAGAGCTTTGAACTTTGGACTTGTTATTTGTATGTTTACTATTGAAAAAACAGAAAAAATATTGTAAAATATATGTGTATTGATAAAACTTTGATAAATTGATTTTTGGAGGAAAATAATTTGAAACGGTTTTATTTTACTTGCCGGAAATGTCTTAATACTGTTATGTCAGGTACGGATATTTACGAAAACAGGTCTCTCAAATGTTCCTGCGGAAATGTGATAAATTTTGATCTGAATGAATATGTTCTTGTTGAATGCGGCGGATGCAAAAAGAATAATGCCTTCTCGAGGATAAAGGGAACGCCGCAAAGCTGTCTTTCATGCGGAAAAATGCTTGAGGTGAAGACACCGGAGGAGATGCTTGGAGAAGAGGATCTGTCTGTTTTCCACCAGATAGAGGAAATACTTGGCAAGGGCATTACAACTAAAGTCAAGGTCGATAGAGCAGGTTCAATGTTTTCAGAGCTGAAAGACAAAGAGAAGCTTGCCGGTTATGCAAATCATGTACAAAACTATGTGGAATTTAATATGTACGATTCAGAGTACAATTCCGCTGTAAAGGCGATGAATGACGCATCGAAAAAGCTGCAAAAGGCAAGAGAACTCAGGGATAAGGATGAATTGGGAAAGCTGGAGATTGAATTTTCCGAAACTGCAAAAAGGTTTACAATGCTGGGCGGTTTCAAGAAAAGTAATCAGCACAAATCGGTTTGTGAAAATAAATCATCAGAATGTCATTTTGAAAAAGAAAAGCTGATGAGCGGCAGCCCGGCTCCAAAGAAGGAAAGATCCGTGGCGGACAGATCATTAGGAGTTTCTGCGCCGTCCTCTTCAAAACCAAGGAGCAGTACATATTCTGCTGTTCCGCCGCCACCGCCTGTTCAGTATTCCGGACAGAAGAAAAACAATTCAAAGGCTATTTTTATCGGTGTTGCGGTTGCACTGCTGTTTGGTATAATTGCGCTGATCTTCGTATTTGCCCAGAAACCTGAAACTGCGCCGTCTTCGTCTTCCGGTACAACTCAGACAAGTGCGTACGATTCAGACGAAAGTGAGCCGGATGAAGTTTCCGGAGCCGATGAAAGCAATGGTGACGGATCGGATCTGGATGAAGACTATCAGACGTTCAGTGTTAAGGTTAATGACGGCGACTATGATTTGCTCGCTCTCAATCTCTATATTGAGCGTCTTAAGGGCTATAAAGACAGCGACAGTATATTTGAATCTCATAAGCAGAATTTTTATGAAAGATTTGCAAACAATGCAAAACATTATCAGGATTCCACAGGGTTTGACCTTGAAATAACACTGGAGACTCTGGAGGCTCTCAGCTATTTCAAGGGATATCAGGATGCAGACGCATATCTTGATTCGACCATAGAAAAAAATCTTTCTTTTGCTGACGATCTTAAATCAAATGGAGACCAGCTTGACGCTGCCGATATACTGCTTTCTGTTGCTGATTATATAGAATATTACAGCGATCCTGAAAAATTAAAGTCTTCTATCCGTGATACAGCAGATGCTCTCTCTACTGTCTATCCTGAAAAGAGCGAAGAGCTTTCAAATTACCTGAACAGTTAATAGTTGGAAGTTATCAGTTCAGAGCTAAGAGTTCAGAGCTTGTTCTTTTTGGTTTAAATAATTCGTTCATTTTTAGTGACAGCTTTTGCCTCCTCTTCTTTCAGGGGAGGCTTTTTTCGTTGTAGGCTTTATCATGTGAAAGAAGAAAGAAGTTTGTTACGTTATTCTCTGAGCTCTGCACTCTGGACTCTGAGCTTCTTCGCAGTATTTTTATAAAATTATTTGATTTTGTTAGTAAGTTGTTGTATAATTATTATTAAAGTATGGAGCTTTGTGTAAGCTTTTCTGGTAAATCCGTACTTTTAAGAAAAGGGGAGATACAATGAAATTTATTCACTTATCCGATCTTCATATCGGAAAGAAGGTCAACGAAATATCAATGATTGAGGAACAGAAATATATACTTGATCAGATTGTTGACGGCATAAAAAAAGAAAAGCCTGATGCCGTACTGATATCTGGAGATGTATATGACAAAACTACACCGCCGCTTGAAGGAGTATTGCTTCTGGACAGCTTTCTGAATAAGCTTGACGATATCGAAGGGCTTACGGTTATTATTATAAGCGGCAACCATGACAGTGCTGAAAGACTTTCATTCGGTTCAAAGAGAATGAAAAGGAGCGGACTGTATATCAAAAGTATTTTTGACGGTGATCTTTCACCTGTTGTTCTTGAAGATGAATACGGAAAGGTTTACTTCTACAGCTTACCGTTTATACGCAGAGCTGATGTAAATTACGTTTACGATAAAAATTTTACTGATTACAGCGAGGCCATATCTTTCGTTGTGCAAAAAATGGGACTTGATGTTACGCAGAGAAACGTCCTTCTTTCACATCAGGCTGTAGCAGGTTCATCTTTGTCTGAGTCGGAAACAGCTGTCGGCGGTATCGAGGATATAAGTAAGGATGTTTATGCTCCGTTTGATTATACAGCCCTCGGTCATATACATAAACCCCAGAATGTAGGCAGTGAAAGACTCAGATACTGCGGTACACCTCTGAAATATAATATTAAAGAGGTCGGCTATAAGAAATCCTATACTGTAGTTGAATTAAAGGGAAAAAATAAAGGTGAGGCGTTTTGTGAAATAAGCATAAGAGAAACAGAGCTTGTACCCCGGCACGATATGATAAAGATAGAGGGATATTATGATGAAATAATGATGATGAAGACGGATGATGATGGAATAGCTTCATATGACTATGTTTATGTGATCCTGAAGGATGATGATTATATAAATGACGCAGCTGCAATGCTCCGGAAGATTTTTCCGAATTATATAAATGTCAACTACGACAACAAAGACGAGAATAATCTTTCAGGAATTAAATTTGATATTGAAAAAAGCGGAAATCAGACACCCGAGGATATTTTTGTTGATTTTTATAGTAAAATGCACGGCGATAGTGAAATGAATGATGTGCAGCGTGATATTCTCAACAGGGCAATAGAAGAAATATGGAAGGATGAGGAATAATGAAACCGTTGAAACTAACTATATCAGCCTTCGGTCCTTATCTGGACAAGACCGAAATTGATTTTGATACTATAGGCAGCAGAGGTATCTATCTTATCACGGGAGATACGGGCGCAGGCAAGACTACTCTGTTTGAGGCGATCTGTTATGTGCTCTACGGAGATACAGCAAGCGGTAAGGACAGAAATGCCAAAATGCTGAGAAACAAAAAGGCGGACGACAGTACAGAGACATTTGTTGAGCTTACATTTGTCTCAAACGGCAGAAAATACCGTGTGCTGAGAAGTCCGAAATATGAGCTTGAAGCGAAAAAAAGATCAAGAAAAACAGGCGCGGATGATAAGACATCTCCGGCAAAAAATAAGGAGCATAATGAACGCTTTGAATTTCAGATGTACAGTGAAGGAAGATTTATCACAAATACAATTGAAGGAAATAACGAAATAGTCAGTGTCATAGGTATAGGAAAGGAAAATTTCAAAAAAATATCTATGATTGCGCAGGGTGAGTTTATGGATGTGATCCGTGTCAAAACGGAGGAGCGGAAAAAGATACTCACATCTGTTTTCAAGACTGAAAAATACAGCAGACTTACCGAAAAGCTCAAAGAATACAGGGATACTGCTAAAATTGAAAAGGATTCTCTTGAACGTGATATCAGCAATGCGGTTAGAAGTATTGAATGTGATACTGAAAGTGAATATTATGTTGATATAGAAAAAATAAAAAAGCTTGATTATACAGCGCCTGCACAGCTTGGGGAGCTTACAGGTATTCTTGACAGAATTATCGAAGAGGATAGTTCCAAAGAAAAGTCTGTCAGTGATAAGCAGAAACTGCTTAGTAATAAAAAGGATAAGAATACTGAAAAGCTCACAAAGGCA
Organism: uncultured Ruminococcus sp.; assembly: GCA_902766305.1. Classification (GTDB taxonomy): domain Bacteria; phylum Bacillota; class Clostridia; order Oscillospirales; family Acutalibacteraceae; genus UBA1213. The sequence continues at coordinate 5,722 of CACXDE010000014.1, forward strand.
AGGGATAGAGAAAATAAGACAAAGCAGCTTATGGCTGTAAATGAACAGCTTAAAGATATGGAGAAGCAGCTGCCGCAGATGAAAAGCAGGGAAGAAAGTCTTAAGGATAATCCTCAGAAGGCTAAAGAATTGGGTGAAAATGCCAAGGTCATAGAGAGCAAGCTTTCAGAGTATGACGAGCTTGAGAGGATATCCGGAGAGCTTCTGCGTCTTAAAAAGGAAGCCGAAAAGAATAAAACAAATATAGACAGCAAATATGCAGAAAAGAGTATAATAGAAAAACAGACAGAAAATAATATGAAACTGCTTGAAGAGCTTAAAAATATTGAGCAGGAAATGATGACTTTAACTGACGGATTTAATAAAACAGTAGAACGCGGTAAGGAATTAAGAAATCTTGAAAGATGGTATGATAATTACAGCAAGGCTGTGGAGAAGCATGATTCAGAAAAGAAAAAATATAAGGCTGCCCAAAATGAATATGATTCTGTTTCGGAAGAATACGAAAGACTGAATAAAGCATATCTTGACGATATGGCAGGAATTTTAGCAAGAGACGAACTAAGGGAGAATATGCCGTGTCCTGTTTGCGGTTCTGTCAGCCA
>CACXDE010000015.1 GCA_902766305.1 uncultured Ruminococcus sp.
CCTTCTATGGCACTGTCACGCTTAGCGGCAATATAGCTGAGTGTACTGTCAAGGGCGGCAATCATCTGGTGACGGTTTGCTCCCAGTCCGTCCAGCGCACCACAGCGAATAATGCTTTCCAAAGCTCTGCGGTTGAGTTCCGGCCCGTAGAGGCGGCGGCAGAAGTCATAGAAGGACGTGAAATTTCCGCTGCGGCGTTGCTGCACAATGCGGTCGATCAGCCCTTTTCCGAGATTTTTAACCGCCATCAGACCAAACCCGATTTTATCGTCCTGTATGGTGAAGCCCGCACTGCTGACATTCACATGAGGAGAAAGCACCGTCACATTCCGGCGGGCGCATTCATCGGTATACACAGCCACCTTGCCGGAGTTATCAAGCACACTTGTCAGGAGTGCGGCGAAGTACGGCGAAAAATAATGGCATTTCAGATAGGCGGTCTGGTAGGCAATGAGGGCATAACAGGCGGCATGGGATACCAATAGGTAAGACTTTGAAATTATCTCCATCTTTTCCCCTGGTCCACACCGTGCATGCGAGTTTCCCCGCACACGGCGTTCCATCGTTATCCTCTTAAATTACAACTATAACAAAAACCTAAATGAAGGAATCTTGTTTTGCCCTTTTGGGTTTGGGGCTTACAACTTTTCTATTTCCTGAATTTTTATCCATTGGTTATCAACCCAATGGTCTAACTCGTTGAGTACTATATTTGCTAAGAGAGGACTGATGATACCTCCTTGCGGAGTTCCTTTATCAGGATGTATCACAGAACCATCTGGCATTTTAATTGGGGCTTGCAGGATTTGCCTTATGATGTAGAGCAAATGTTTATCTCTGATTCCCAATGCCCATATCTGGCGCATCAGTTTCGGATGATTAACATTATCCAAGAAACTTTTGATGTCAAATTCCACTACATAGTACATATGTGATTTTTGTATCAATCTATGTGTTTCTGCGATTGCGTGCTCGACACATCTATTTGGGCGGAAGCCATAACTATTCTCAGAAAATTTCGCTTCACATATAGGTTCAAGAATCTGTTTTATACATTGTTGAATAAGTCTATCCCAAATGCACGGGATTCCTAACGGTCTGGTCGTTCCTATTCTTAATGTTTCTATATGCAAGCATGATGTTCTCTTCCGACAAGATGGTGTTCATCAGATCGTTGAAGATTTCACCGTTTTTACTTTTAGCATACAAATCATCGAATATAGGTTGTAGGTTGTAATATTCAGCATGCCGTAGGTCATCCATACTTTGGCGTCTTTCAGATTTCTTAATCGGCATAAGGCATCACCTTCCTTTCAGAGGGTGACTCTTTTAGTCATATCTGAAGTCCTTATTAGACTCGTTATGTTGTAATTTTTTGACCATTCAAGAAAATAACGACTTGAGGCCATTCCTCCATTCCTATTACAGGAACTTCGCTGGTTCGACCTCTACTTTTCAGCACCAGTGCGATTGCTTATTGTTCTTCGACAATCTATCACTCTTTCGAGTTACCTGATACTTTTCCTCGTTCCACAGAATCTATCTTTACATATACCCTTAGCTGCCTGTTTCTGGTCCTGTTAGCTTGGAGATGCCCGCCAGTCTTTCAACCTTCGCATCACACGGTTTTTCATAACAAAAATTCTTACTAAACCGCACTAACGACGCTTCAACGTCAGCATACCTTTCGATATGCCCTTCATATAGTTCCTTTACTTCAACGGTTCGTCGCCCCAGCCCGCTACGGCTATTGGGGATTCTCAGCATAGGTATTTTATAGACATCCGACATATCATAGTCCATGCGTTCTACTTTAATCTTTTCCAACAGGCGGGTTCTGACCGCTTTTGTACCAATCTTACTTCGATTATTTCGTTTGTTTAGGACTACTTCTGCCGACTTCACCGAGCTTCTGACAAACTAACTTTCGTCAAAATGCCAGTCGGAGTATTAATGGATATGTTTCAAGGCGTTACCCTATCGTTCCATATCTCGATTCTGTAGTTCTCCTAATAAAATTATGGAAA
>CACXDE010000016.1 GCA_902766305.1 uncultured Ruminococcus sp.
TATTCTTTCGGAAGGGTTAAGGCTTTTAGCCTGATAAATAACGAGTAGGGACGGTTCAGCCCGATTTTACGCCTGTGGAGTTAGTAGATTACGAGAACGATGAATCAGGAAGCCCATTGGCTTTAGACAATGGGTAGTTCACCCGGAGGATGTACCAAAAGTCCCGGATGGCTTGATAAATGGCGGAAACTATGTCCGATATAATTATGAAGGTGTGGAAAAGCAGGCTGTCCGTCTGAAACTGCAAAACGGAATGTGGTTGAATGTTTCTGTACCTGTATCAGAGATCAACGGCGGCTGGGTAAGCATGGTCACTAAAATATTGATCGTTTCGGCAATTCTGCTGATAGTGTTTATCCTTGTTGCAATGCAGTTTGCAGGATATATTACGAAACCTTTGAGAGAGCTGACAAGAGCTGCCGAACAGGTTAATGCAGGCAACTATGATATTGAGTTAGAATTACATAGAAAAGATGAGGTGGGCATACTTTCAAACACTTTCAATGATTTGATCCGGAATATAAAAGGATATATCAGCGAACTGAATATTCTTAACGATCGTCTGAAAGAAGATAATCTGATACTCGAAGCCGCAACAACTAAGGATTCACTGACAGGTGTGAAAAACCGCTTTGCATTACGCCGTGATTATGAAAAGTATATCGACATAGATATCCATATTATGATGCTGGATATTGATGACTTCAAAGGTGTCAATGATAAATACGGTCATTCAGTAGGTGATTATCTTCTGAAACAAACAGGAAATGCACTCATTGATAATTTTGGTATTGAATACAGCTACCGTTACGGAGGGGATGAGTTTATGGTAATCGTTCCCGATATTGATGAGACTGGATTCAAAGAAAAAATAACGGCTTTGGAGAAGCAATTAAGTGATATACAGCTGTCAGATAGTAAAATGTATGTCCAGTTTTCAGCCGGGTATGTATTCGGTAAAATTGTGTTAAATGATGATCTGCGCTTGATGCTTCGTCAATCTGATGAAATACTTTATAAAGTCAAGGCAGCCGGAAAAAATAACTTTATCGGACAGGAATATGACAGAACTTATGCCGAAGGTCTGCAAAAACGTGCTGAAGAGGCGTTTCGCCATGGATAAGGCAGTAGATATATGACTATGATTTGATAAGAATATCGTAACGGCGAGTAGGGATAAAAACCTGCCCGCCTTCTTCTTCGTCAAAGGCGTCAGCTTTTCCCTCGCCGCTGTGCTCCTTAAAATGACAAATTGGCTGCATCGTTATTTGAAAATTGATTTCCGTGGAGCCGCCGGACCCTGAATGTCAAATTTTCTTATTAACCATAGATATTTTGGATTTCAGTAGCTTTATTTATCATAATGTGGTATAATGATCTTATCAGACAAACCAAACGGAGGTGAATTATGATGAGCGAAAAAGAAATGATACTTGATGCTATGAAAAAAGCCGGAGAGTCGCTGAATGCCGGGAAAATTGCAGAGCTCACAGGTCTTGACCGCAAAGTTGTAGACAAAACTATGACAGCTATGAAAAAAGATGGTTCTATCGTTTCTCCTGTAAGATGCAAGTGGGAGCCCGCTGAAAAGTGATCTCAAAAGTGCAGATTCTATGAAGAGTCATGTCTCAGGATATGGCTCTTTTTTTCATCTATATGTTGGCAGTCATAATGAAAAAGCACGAAAATTATATGACTTATGATCGGTGTTTCTGATAAATAATTGTTGTATTATTACGCTTTTTATGGTAGAATTGACTTGTAAAGAGTGATGTCAACGGGAATTGTTTAAAAATGAGAAATCTCAGATACTATAAATTGTTTTGTGAGTTTCTGAGTTTATGCGGGTTGATTTATTATGAAGCTGAATAATTTATCTAAACGAATATTTGCCGTTTTATCATCCGTAACGATCATACTTTTCAGTTTTGTAACGGCGTTTGCTTCTCCATCGTCGGAAAACGGAAATGTTCTTACCGTCGGCGTATTAACAGACCGCTGCCCGGTCTTCTATTGCGAAAACGGTTCGGAGGAGATTGTTGGCATTGGTGTAGACCTTATGCGCTTTTGCGCCGAAAATGCGGGCTATACCGTTACTTTCAGGCAAATTGAAGAGAAGAGTCTTAAAGATGCTCTCGACAGTCCGGAATATGATGTTGTTATGCCGTTTGGAAGTGATGTTTCTTCATCGTCCGGGAAGCCGACTATCGTCTCAGACAATCTAATGCAAACACCGTTTACGCTTGTTACAAAGGGGAAAAAAGGTATTACCGATGTATCGTCTTTGCATATCGGAATGCTTTATTCTTATATCGGCGTTTCAGAAACTGTAAAGCAAATGTACCCGGATATAAAAATAAGCTTTTATGATACTATTGATGACGGTGTCAATGCTTTGCGTGCCGGTAAGGTGGACGCTCTGCTTAACAATTCGTTTTATTGGAGTTATATTCTGCAAAAGCCTTCATATTCTGATCTTATTGTAAATCCGTCAGCCATGTTCTCAATGGATTTTCGTGTCGGAACTGCTGACACGCCGGAAAACCGCGCTGTGAAGCTATTATATTGGATTATACATCCCGGCGGCTTTATAAATATGATATCTTCGATTATCTGTATCAATACTGGCTGAGCATACTCCTTGTGATACTGCTTATAGTATCAATCCTTACGATCACCATTCAGAGAAGAAACGCTCTTCGCAGAGAGCATGAAGAAAAGATGCGCAGGCTTATCAATGAGGATACTCTCACCTGTGCGCTCAGTCTGCACGGCTTCCGTAAACGAGTGACAAACCTGCTGCAAAAAAATTCTGATCTTTCTTATCTGATGCTCTATACAAATATCAGCAACTTTAAATACATTAATGACAGTGTTGGCATGGAAGCAGGAGATGAGATGCTTCGTTTTATGGCAAAAAAGACTTCCGAGGTTCTGACCGAGGACGAGGCAATGTGCCGGCTTGAAGGCGACCATTTTGCAATTCTGCGCTGTATTCGTGATGAAAATATGCTTCGCAGGGAATATAAGGAAGTAGTAACCTCGCTGCATAATTTTTTTGAGAAGCAGGGACATGAGAGTTTTGTAAGAGTATATGGCGGTGTTTATGTTCTCACTCCATCCGACTATGAGAACATAAATGTTGACCATATGATAGACCTTGCCCGTGAAGCAGAAAAAAAGGCCCGCAAGTCTGCACGTAAGGAAGGCTTTGAAATACTCAATCATGAACAGTGGGTAAAAGGGAAGCGTAATACGGAAATCCTGAATCATCTTCCTGTTGCGCTGCAATCGGGGGAGATAAAGGTCTGGTATCAGCCAAAGGTCGATTACAGCACAGGGAAAATATGCGGTGCGGAGGCACTTTGCCGCTGGCAGCATCCCGACTTGGGCTGGATCAGTCCGGAAGAGTTTATTCCTGTGATCGAGGAAGCGGGGCTTATAAGAGAGCTTGATTCGTTTGTATGGGAATGTGTATGTAAGGATCTGAAAAAGTGGAAAGAGCAGGGAAGATATATCAGCGTTTCGGTTAATCTTTCACGAAGTGATATTGGCGATGGTATTAATGTTGCTGAATATTTCTGCAATCTGGTACATAAATATGATCTGACTCCCGATCAGCTTAAAATTGAAATAACAGAAACCGTTTTTACACAGGATTCCAGGATTTTGACAGATACTACAAGAGATTTGAAAGCGGCTGGTTTTATTGTAGAAATGGA
>CACXDE010000017.1 GCA_902766305.1 uncultured Ruminococcus sp.
CCAGAAAGGCTGAAGAATCAAGACTTGCTGAAGCTTCCAGAAAGGCTGAAGAATCAAAAGTTTATGAATATGAATTTGTGGTTAACAAAAATACCAATGTTTTTCACACGAGAAGATGTCAAGCTGCTGCCAGAATGAAAGATGAGAATAAAAGTATAGTCAAAGTAACTGCTCATTCAATAACTGAAGCAATACAAATCATGACTTCAAAAGGTTACTCACACTGTAATTTATGCTGATGTTTATTAGAAGCAATAGTGAATAATCAAACTGAATTGGAAAATCAATAGTTTTGGCTATATTCGTACATAATAATAAGAAATAAGGAAGATTATGGATATAAAATATTACGATATAGGCCTGAATCTGTTCTGCCGGCAGTTCAAAGAGCCTGAGAAGATAATATCCGATGCGGCACAGGAAGGTATAATCTGTATCCTTACCGGTTCGGATATGAAAGAAAACAAACTCGTATGCGGCTTTGTGAAGGATCATAATGCTTACGGTTCGGCAGGCATACATCCTCACAACGCCGACAGCGCAAGGGAAAAGGATTTTGAAACCATTGAAAGAATTATCAAATCAGAACCAAAGATAGTTGCTGTTGGTGAATGCGGTCTTGATTATGACAGAATGTTCTCAACAAAGCAGAACCAGATTACCTGTCTTGAAAAGCATATAGAGCTTGCAGAAAAGCTTGATATGCCTATGTTTCTCCATGAGAGAGACGCAGGCGGCGACTTTGCGAAAATATTTTCCCGTCATCCGAAAATATGCAGAAAATCTGTAGTCCACTGCTTTACCGGCGACAGAAAAACAGCGGAAAAATATATTGAGATGGGTTTCTATATCGGTATCACCGGATGGATATGTGATGACAGAAGAGCGCAGTCCCTCAGAGATGCAGTATCCGCTGTTCCACTTGACAGGCTTTTGCTTGAAACTGACGCCCCCTACCTTACCCCAAGAAACGTCAGGGGACTTGACAGAACCAATGTTCCACAGAATATCAGATATGTAGCCGCCGAAACAGCAAAATACAAGGGCTGCTCCACAGAAGACTTAATCCGCTGTGCTAAAGAAAACACCGAAAGACTATTTGGTATCGGAAGCTAAAGAAAAAAATCTCTCTGAATGTGTCATGCACTCAGAGAGATAAATTTTTTGCTTATTCCCATTCCCTTACAGCATCGTTATAATACTGGATAAGAACCGGGTTTGTAAGACTGTTTATTTCCACATCATCAGCTGTTTCATCCTTGCCGAATACAAAAAGCGATGAGAGATTTTTTTCAGTCAGAAATCTTGTATCCTCGGGCAAGTGATAACGCTTTTCAAGCTTTTTCATAGAAGCCATATTGAAGCCCCAGTCACCGAACGCAGGAACCTGTAAATGAAATGACTTTACATCCATTCCTTCGCTTGCAATAGTTTTATTTATGCACCAATATGCTTTTTTCGCATAATAGGGGCTTGTGGACTGAACATTTATTATTCCGCCTTCATTCAGATGTCCAGCGCATAAACGGTAGAAAACATTTGTGTACAGCTTGTTAAGCGTTACATTGTTCGGATCGGGAAGATCAACTATTATGACATCATATCTTTCATTGCTTTCTTCAAGATATTTATATGCGTCATTATTGATGATCCTTACCCTTTTATCAGTCAGTGAATTTTTATTGACTTCTGTTATCTGCGGATCAGTGCTGCACAGGTCAGTCATTCCCTTGTCAAGATCAATGAGTGTAACATGAGTTTCCGGATATTTCAGAAGCTCCCGTGCCGCCATACCGTCTCCGCCGCCAAGCACAAGAACCTTGTCACGCCTCTGCGCATATGCAAGCGGTATATGAACAAGGGCTTCGTGATATCTGTATTCATCCATTGTAGAAAACTGACAGTTGCCGTCTATATAAAGTCTCAGATCATCCCTGTGCTTTGTAACTACAATTTTCTGATACTGCGTCTGTTCTGACAATATAACACGATCACGGTACAAACCGTCCTCAATAAGATTTCCTATATTTTCGGAAAATACCATTCCTGTTACCATTCCCGCCAGCAGAACGATAACTGTCGCTTTGTACAAATGAGAATTTTTCAGTCTTTTCCTGTACTTGAAAATTATCAGCGCAGCTGCTGTAAGATTCATCGCCCCCGCCATAAAGCAGGTTGCAAAATATCCCAAAGACGGCAGCAGCACCATTGGAAATGCAACAGAACCTATAAGACCGCCGATATAATCAAAAGAGAAAATAGATGAAAGGGTAAGCCTCAGTTCCTTTCTGTCCTCTTCGATAATTCTTGTCAGCAACGGTATCTCAAGACCGGCAAGAGTACCTATAGCCAGTATTTCAAGATACATTACTATCTGATATGAAATAAGATATATGTGCGACAAAAAAAGAATTAACGAACAGGTTCCGCCTATTATCCCTATACCTATCTCTACCTTTGCAAACCAGCCCCAGAGATTTCTTTTGATAAACTTTGACAGAAACGAACCCAGCCCCAGTGCAAACATATAAAGACCGATAGTAATTGAGTATTGCAGTGTAGAGTCTCCGGCAAGATAAGAGCTTACTGCGCTGATTATCAGCTCATAAACCATCGAACAGCCTGATATTATCAGCGTTGTCAGCATAAGAAGTTTGTATTCATGTCCGGGTTTATTTTTTTTCTTTGATACAACATTCTCAACAGACTGATTGTTATCTGTCTCTTTTACATCAGATGAGACTGACTTTACTTTCTCCTTTTTGATACCAGAAGACATTACATTATCACTCCGCTGATAACAATTGCCAGACCTATGAATATACCGGCTACCATAATACCGGCTGCCGTATTGCCGTTATCTATTTCGTCATTGATATTGTACTGCTTTTTATCAAGGAAACGCTTGATAAGATATCCAAGCATAAAGAAGACAATTCCTATAACGAAGTATACGATACTGCTGATAATACCTCCGGCAAGTCCTTCCGGCACTACTGAGTTTGAAGGTGATGAAATTGCAGCCTTAAGCAGAAGACCAACACCTATATTGACACCGGCTGATACAAAGCCTATTGCCTGATTACCCTTTTTTATTTCCTCGGGGAATGAACATGGTATTATAAGGTCAATAAGCCAGTTTCCGAAAAACATGAGTATTATTCCCAAAAAAGAATAAATAACTATTTCCAGTACATCCCATAATACGTTTGACAGATCCATGATAAATACCTCCATTTAATTGATTTTATTATTTTCCGCTGCTGATACCGCCGCCGGAAGATTTTCGTGTACGTGTGCTTGACTGACGAATACTGCTTGAATAGCTGTTATATGTATTTGAAGAATTATAGCTGATATTAGTATCGCTGAACGAACTGTAAGGTGAAGAATAGCTTCTGTACCTGCTTGAATCCGACGAGTATCCCAGGGTACGGTAGAATCTCCTGTAGTACCTTCTTGTACGGCTTGTGCCGTGATACATTTCCTTATCAGTCGTATATGCGTATTTCCGTCCCGACACCTGTACAAGCACCGTTTCGCTGTCATCCGACATATACACTATACAGTACTCTTCATCCGTAAGTATAGCAACAGAATTATCAGAATCCTCCGTATTTTCCTGAACATTTTTTGTTTTACCGTTTATACCCTTCAAAATATCCTTAGCTGCGGCATCGACTGTGTAGAAGCTTTTCGCTTCATACACGTCTGCCTTTTCCTTATCTTCGCCGGTTATGGAAGTCTTATAAGCATATTTACTGCTGCCCTCAAGATATTTCTGAACACTTCCGTTCTGGAACAAAGCTCCGAATACAGTTGTTCCCAGCGGTAAAAGAATAGCTGCCGCCATAATTACAATGGAAAAAACAACCACTGCTTTAACAACACCACTGTTTGCTGAACCGCTCACCTTATTAGGTTCACTTCGCTCAAACAGAATATCAGACGCATCAAGATAATGTCCGTATGAATATTCTGTACCATCGCTCCATATTTCTTCGGAAATAATATTTTCCTCAGAAGCGTCCTCATATTCTATGAAGTTAGCCCTCTCTCCGGAATCGACATCAACATTGCCCATTCTGCTCATTACGATCTCGCATCCCCGGTCAACCTCATGGTATCCGGATTTATTGGGCATCAGGCACATCCATGATATTGAATATTCATTATACGTATCATCAATACTAAGCCATGCTTCCTTATTTCCGACAACGGAAAACATACGGTATTCGTCCCAGTAACAGTTATCTAAGCTGTTTCGGTATGTTATTTTGCCGACAATCCTGTATTCCTTGTCTTCAATATTCAAAACATCTCCTACCGAAAACATCATTTTTACCGCCTCCTTTTAGTTTAACATAAACAGTGTTTCGACTGTCATACATCCACTTGCGCAAAAGCAAGAACCGCTTCCATACATATCATTGCGTGTTTCATAAAGTTCTCACAGGATATGCTTTCATCAACATCATGAATATGCGTCTCATCTCCTACAAAAGCCGGACCGAATGCTGCGCCGCAGCCGCTGAGAGTTCTTGCATAGGTACCGCCGCCAGTAGAATACAGCTCCGGCTTCTCCCTCATCACCTTTTCATAGGCATCGGAAAGTATCCTTATTACCGGCGCATTCTCATCCATTGACAGCGGAAGCTCATGACTGATAAGCTTTGTTCTGAGACCGTCAATTGCAGCTCTCTGCCTTATCTTTCTCAGGACACGGCCGCTGTCAGCTGAAACGGGATATCTTATATCCAAAAGCACACGGCAGACACTTTCATCAATATCTACCCTGCCGACATTTACAGTAAGCCTTCCGCTTTCAGCATCAGAACAATCTATGCCAAGAGAACTTCCGTCAAGCTCCAGACCTATAGCATCATCAATAAAGCTGCAAAGACTACCCAATGCAAATTCTCCGAAATTAGCCGCAAGTATCTTTATAAGATTTGTTGCTATATTCAGTCCTTCCTCCGGGACAGAAGCGTGGGCTGCCTTTCCTTTTGCTTCAATATGGAGTCCGTCCTGAGTAAAAATAAATTCATACTCTCCCGGCTTTGCGTCTGCAAATCTGCGCAGCTGGTTATCCTCGGATTCGGTACAGTCAACAAGTGCATATGCTTTTGACGGTACAGCGTTAACCGCATTTCCCGAATGAAATTCTGTCAGTACTGTTCCGTCATGCGCAGGCGCTGATACCTCAATGTGCATTATACCCTTTTCCTTTATACAAATACCGTAATCAGAATCAGGAGTAAAAGCCATATCAGGCATTTTTTCGCTTTTGAAATAGGCTTCCATATCGTGCATGCCTGTTTCTTCTGCTGCGCCTATTATCAGCCTTATCTTTCTCTTTGGTATGATACCGTTATCTTTCAGAGCTTTCATACAATAAAGCACCGTCATTGCCGGACCTTTATCATCAACTACTCCTCTTCCGTAAAGTCTGCCATCCTTTTCCGTCAGTGAAAACGGCTGCACACTCCACCCTTCTCCAGCCGGAACTACATCAACATGGGTAAGAACAGCAGCTATTTCTTCGCCCTCACCATATTCGACATGACCGGCAATATTACCTATCTTTTTGACGGTAAAACCCATTTCCTCAGCTTTTCCAAGAAAAAAATCAAGAGCCTTTTCGGGAAGCTCCGTACCTTCACATGATACTGAGGGAATCGAAATAAGGGTATTCAGATCTTTTTTAAGATCATCCATATATTCATTTATGACAGATCCTGTCATATTCATATCACTCCTTCTTTTCATCACCGCTGATAATAGTTTTTTCAATCGTAAATCTCGGACGGTGTTTGCTTTCACTGTATATCTTTCCGACATAAGTTCCAACTATACCTATAGCAAGCATCTGTACACCACCTAAAAACCATATCGAACAAATTATAGAAGCCCATCCTGCAACACTGCTGCCGCTGACAACAGATATTATCGTATATATAAATAATATGACGCTCAGCAGGCATATTATGATACCGATATTTGAAATTATTTTAAGCGGCTTTACGCTGAACGATGTGATACCGTCCACAGCGAATCTTATCATCTTTTTCAACGGATATTTTGACTCTCCGGCAAAGCGTTCGCTTCTTTCATAATATACATAATCGCTCCTGAAACCTATAAGCGGTACGATACCTCTCAGAAAAAGATTAACCTCCTTATACTCTGAAAGCGCTTCAAGCGCCCTGCTGCCAAGAAGTCTGTAATCAGCATGATTATAAACAATATCAACTCCAAGCGCTGCCATAAATTTATAATACCCCTGTGCAGTTCCTCTCTTGAATGCGGTATCCTTATCACGGCTGCTTCTTACTCCATAGACAACCTCACAGCCGTCCTGATATTTCAGTACAAATTCGTCTATAACTCCGATATCATCCTGTAGATCAGCGTCAAGGGAAATGACACAGTCACATTTCCCCTTTGCAGTCATCAGACCGGCAAGAAGTGCGTTCTGATGTCCTCTGTTCCGGCTTAATTTAACACCGCCTACATATCTATTATCTTTGCTGAACTGCTCTATAAGCTCCCATGTCCTGTCCTTGCTTCCGTCATCTACAAACAGCATACGGCTTTTATCATCTGCTATACCGTCACTTATAAGCTGTGAAAGCTTTTCGCTGAGTCTTTTTACAGTTTCAGGAAGAACCTCTTCCTCATTATAGCATGGTATAACAAAATAAACTACTGACATCAAATATCCACCCTCCGGTTTTTTCATCTGTAATAAAGAAACATCCATTATTTCCCTACAAAAATCCATGCTAATTATAGCACATTCTATATATAAATTGCAATAGTTCAGGTAAAACCAGCGTGACGCTGGACTCACACCAGTCTTGCACTGCTTTCTTCACAATTCGCAGCTTCTATGAA
>CACXDE010000018.1 GCA_902766305.1 uncultured Ruminococcus sp.
GATAACTGTCAAAAGCAAATTATGTTTTACAATCTATGAATGTTTTCGGATTGCATACAATTCCTTCTCCTATTCAATCGTCTTTTCTGATTTATAACCATTATCAGCCCGCTACAGTTTGTACGTTTCGCTTCACCAAAACGCTGGTAATGAACGATCTCACGTGCCCTTAAAAAGCGTATCGGATCAATAACATCCGGTTCATCACAGAAACGCAGTATATTATCATAAGTTACACGTGCCTTCTGTGCCGCTGCAAGGTCTTCGTGTATGTCAGCGATTATATCTCCCTTTACCTGCATACTTGCAGCAGAATAAGGTACACCTGTAGCAGCTGCCGGATAAATGCCTGTTGTGTGGTCTACGAAATATTGATCAAGTCCGGCAGCCTTTATTTCTTCTATTGATAAATTTTTTGTCAGCTGATAGACTATCGCTCCAATCATTTCCAGATGCCCGAGTTCTTCAACACCGATATCTGTCAAAACAGCTTTTACCTCAGGATAAGGCACACTGAAACGCTGGCTTAGATATCTGATAGATGCACCAAGCTCCCCATCCGGACCGCCGTACTTCAAAAAGATATGCTTTTCAGATATGAAAGAAAATGTCAATATCACATTTGCTCCTGTTAAAGACTATTCGTTCAACAACTGACTTTATCAGGCTGTTTTTTTCCTCTTCCGGTACAGCAGGACTTTTCAGAGACGGCAGTAACGTGATGAGCCTTCTTACTATTATTTCCCTGTCTCTTCTGGGATCCGGAACAATTACAACTATCTTTGATTTCAGAGCTTCAATATGTGACAGAACTTTTTCTCTGCTCTCTCTGAACTCTTCAAGATCATATATGCCGTTTTCGTATGCGTCTTTTATACGGGCAAGCTTCTTTTTTTCTTTCTCGATTAGTGCTGATATATTCTCTTTTGGCTTTTCAGGACGGCGGTCTATCTGTATTTTAACGCTGTTATCTCTTACTATCAACTCAAACAAATCTATAACCATTTCATTTATCTTTCTGATAGATATACTGTGAGATATTTTACATTTGCCGTGAGCATATGAATAACATTGAAGAGAGCCATGCCCTACAGCCCGTGTCAGAGTTGCACCGCAGGCACTGCACCGGCACAGTCCTTGAAGCATAAACGGCTCTTTTGCAGAGCCTTCCCTCATGAATTTTGTTTTAGGTGCTGATCTGAGCTTTTCCTGCACCTTATTCCATGTTTCCGGGTCGATTATCGCTTCATGCACTCCGTCAATTATATTTGCCGCTGTGTCTGAATGATAATCAGTCTTTCCTGACGGATTCCAACGTATCTTTCCGATATAAACGGGATTTTGCAGAATATATTTTACTGTGCGGTTTTCAAAAAGATTTCCCCTTCTTGTACGGTATCCTGAATCGTTCAGCTCCTGAGCAATTGTCCTCATACCTTTACCGTCAAGGAAATCCGAAAAAATCTTTTGTACAACAGGAGTTGTTTCCGGATCGGGAATATATTTCCCGTCGTTTATATCATAGCCGAAAGAAGGAATAGTAACCGCCTGTCCCCTGCCGGCTTTTTCAGTCATGCCGCGCTTTACCTCTTCGGCAAGGTTTATACTGTAGTATTCGTCCATTGCTTCAATCATAGCTTCAATGATAACAGACATTTTGTCATCTCCGACATTTTCTGAAATGGAGATAACATCAATTCCGCATTGTTTGCGAAGCATGGACTTGTAAACGATACTGTCCTCACGGTTGCGGGCAAAACGGCTGAATTTCCAGAGCAGGATAGCGTCAAAGGGCTTGGGCTTTGTTTTGGCAGTACCTATCATGCGGTTGAAGGCTGTACGCTTTACGGTATTTCTTCCGCTTATGCCCTCATCCATAAAAATATACTCTTCCGGCAGTATATAATCGTTTCGTTTTGCATATTCACGTATCTTTTCAAGCTGAGATGCCGGAGAGTATTCCACCTGGTCTTCTGTAGATACACGAATATATGCCGCCGCTGTTTTCATGCAGATCACTCCTTGCAATTTTTACGGAGCTGTGCTATAATAACCTTGCTACAGGGTTATGTACTAACATAGCTCTTGCCCCTGTCGGTGTTCCAGCATCGGCGGGGGCGATTCTTTTATTTTGAGTATTTTTGATGTACCATATCAATTCCGAGTTTCAGCACATCAGTTATGCTCATACCGGAAAGAGTACAGCATTCGTCAAGCTTTGCTTTTTCATTGTCCGAAAGTCTCAGCCTTGCCACATGAGTTTTCGGGTCTGTTGTGGGTCGTCCCATTTTCTTTTTTGTTCCGCTCATTACTAATCACTCCATCTATATTATCGGGGCAAAACGATTATACAGGATTATCGGAGTCCGCCGGACAGCGGCAAGAACCATCCGGCTTTCCGATATTTGGTTGTTACTCTTCAAGCAGTGCTTTGATTTTCTCTTTGGCTTCGTCAAGGTCTTTACAGCCTTCAAGTATTTCCAGTATCATTTTAAGTATCAGGCTCATCTGTTTATCTGTCATGACTTCCATCTGTTCCCCCTTTCCCGTCTTGCCC
>CACXDE010000019.1 GCA_902766305.1 uncultured Ruminococcus sp.
AGCGCAGGTTCCTTCATCGTATTGTCGTAGTTATCAACAAAGTCAACAGTATCCTTATCTATATCACCGAAAAGCTCATTGCATATGGGGTCAAGCTTTGCTTCTGTATAACGGGACGCAGCCCATGCCATATCACGGCTGTAGGATTTGCCGAAATTGCCCTTTGAATCCACGAAGGGGTGAAGCAGTGCCTCATAGCCACGGCTGAGACGCACCATAGTATCATATATTGCCGCATCTCCGTGAGGATTAAGACGCATTGTCTGACCCACGATATTTGCGGATTTTGTTCTCTGGCTGCCGAGCAGTCCCATTTTATACATTGTATATAGAAGCTTTCTGTGAGAGGGCTTAAAGCCGTCAATTTCGGGGATAGCACGGCTCATTATTATGCTCATAGCATATGGCATAAAATTTTCCGTAAGCGTATAGGCAATCTTTTCCTCCGCAACCTCTCCCGCTCCTGCGATATACCCTTCTATCTTAGCGACGGGGGCATTCTTTGTTGTCTTTTTCCTTGCCATTTATCTTACTCCTTAAAAACCTGTATATGACCCGAAAGCAAGCATATATGATTCCATATACATATTATTCTGATGCTCCTTTGATTTCAGGATCATTTCTTCCAATACGGTGTCATGCGGAACAATCGAGTCCGACATATTATTTATAACTTTTTCTATTGTTTCGGGCAATGCCATGCATATTTGATAGAATGCTTTTTCATTCCCGGTAACCATCGAATAAAAACGATCAATACTGACCCTTCTTATCAATTTATGACTGACCTTTCTTTTATCAACAGTCGTTGTCCATTTAATATTCTGCGATTCCTTTGCAATTGCCTCCACCAAAAAACAAGCACAATCATCATCATTAAGAAGCTGATTCTGCATCTTGATAAAGGTTTTTCCCGCAGAAGCAGAATTCATAGTATTATGCTTGTTTTTCATTTCAACATATATCTTATGTACAACCCCGCCGTCGGGAAGCTCTATTCCGTCAGATGCTTCATATATTACATCCCATCCGCCTTCCTTCCCGTTATCGGGTACACGGCAATTTTTAATATATTGAAATATTCTCTGATGAAAATATCCTATATCATTATTGTTTGACTTGTCTCTCTGACGAAATATTTCGTTCTTGACAATTTCGTCCCATGATAATCGGTATACGGTTTTATCAAAAATCAGCTTTACAGGAT
This sequence comes from uncultured Ruminococcus sp., assembly GCA_902766305.1. Taxonomy (GTDB): domain Bacteria; phylum Bacillota; class Clostridia; order Oscillospirales; family Acutalibacteraceae; genus UBA1213. Next base: position 1,208 of record CACXDE010000019.1, read on the forward strand.
CAATAATATTTTTGTTGAATTTTTTCAGATCGTAGGATTCTAATTTTTCACCGTATTTTTCGATAGTTGACCTTACATGGTTTTCAAAATCACTTTGTGTAATAAAATCCAATTCCCACATTATCATTCTCCTTTTAGCGCATTTCTGATATTTAATGCTATGTCATAAGCAAGATTTACCGGAACTGCATTTCCGACCTGCTTATACTGCGCTCCGACGCTTCCGCAGAACTGCCAGTCATCCGGAAAGCTTTGACAGCGTGCATTCTCCCTTACTGTGAAAGGTCTTGTTTCAAGAGGGTGACATCTGTCCGTCTGTTTTTGTCCGGGTGTTGTAAGAACCGTAAGGGACGGCTCATCCATGCTCAAACGTCTCAGTATTCCTGTTCTTCCGCCTTCCATATACCAACAGCTTTTCATATATTCCTTTGCAATATCCTGCGGGATATCTCTCCAGTAACCTCCGGGCGGAACAAGCTCGAATATTTTTCTCTTTTGTTCGGGGTAAGAAGCACCTTCGCTCTCGGGTACGTTATAAAGAATATCTCTCAAAACAGGTTTATAATTATGAGGCAGCGGAAACTGAAATGAAATATTATCCTTCATATCCTTTCTGATACCTATTATTATCAGACGCTCTCTTTTTTGTGCAACGCCGTGATCCCATGCATTCAGTATTTGTTTCTGCACAATATAACCGGTGCTTTCAAAAATATCCGAAATCGTCTTATAGGTTCGTCCCTTATCATGAGTAAGCAATCCTTTTACATTTTCGAATAAGAACATTTTCGGCTGAAGCTGCTCCAAAAACTTTGCATAATGGTAAAACAGCGTACCTCTCGCATCCTCAAGCCCCAACCGCTTTCCGGCATAAGAAAAGCTCTGACAAGGTGCGCCTCCTGATAAAAGATCAAGCTCGCCTTTTTTCAGATCAAAATATTGAAGCAGGTTTAGTTTGGATATCTCGGCAATATCAGCATTTATAACACGCCACCACGGTCTGTTCAGTTTCAGAGTATCGGCTGCATCCTTATCAATCTCAATCAATCCTATCGTCTCAAAACCGGCTTTTTCTATACCGAGTGCAAGCCCGCCCGCACCGGCAAAGAGTTCTATTGTTTTCAGTTTTCCCAATTCTATCAATCCTTAAGATACATCAATATCATCAATATACTTTGTGCCGTTTTCCACTATGTAATCACGGCGCACCGCAAGATTGTCGCCTAACAGTATATCAAATATCTCCGCTGTTTTCTTTGCGTCATCGGGCATGATCTTAATCAGACGGCGTGTTGCGGGATTCATTGTCGTCAGACTCATCATGTCGGGTTCGTTTTCACCAAGTCCCTTTGAACGCTGTATGGTGTACTTTTTATCACCTATTTCTTTTATAAACCTTTCCTTTTCTGCTTCTGTATAGGCAAAATATACCTTTTCCTTCGAGGTGATCTCATAAAGCGGTGATTCAGCAATAAATACCTTTCCCTCTCTTATCAGCGTCGGCGCAAGTCTGTATATCATTGTCATAAGCAGGGTTCTTATATGAAAACCGTCCACATCCGCATCTGTACAGAATATTATCTTGTTCCAGCGCAGAAGTTCCATGTCAAAGGTCGCAAGATCCTTGTTAGCCTTTGACTTTACTTCAACTCCGCATCCGAGAACCTTGAGCAGATCGGTAATTATTTCGCTTTTGAAAATCTTATTATAATCGGCTTTCAGACAATTCAGTATCTTTCCTCTGATAGGCATAATAGCCTGAAAATCGGGATTTCTTGCCTGTTTGCAGGCGCCAAGAGCCGAGTCGCCCTCCACAATAAAAAGCTCCCTTTCGTTTTTATCTCTGCTGCGGCAGTCAACGAATTTTGCTACTCTTCCCGTCATATCCATATTTCCGGCAAGAGTCTTTTTAATATTCAGCCTTGTTTTTTCAGCGCTTTCACGGCTTCTCTTATTTATAAGAACCTGACCGGCTATTTTTTCAGCGTCCAGCTTGTTTTCAATAAAGTATACTTCCAGCTGATGTCTGAGATATTCAGTCATTGCGTCCTGTATACCCTTGTTTGTGATAGCCTTTTTCGTTTGGTTTTCATACGATGTTACACTTGAAAATGATGATATCACTATAACCAGACAGTCCTTAACATCATCAATATTTATCTTGCCTTCGTTCTTGGTATATTTTCCGTTAGCCTTAAGATATGAATCTATTGCATAGACGAAAGCATTTTTAACCGCCTTTTCAGGCGCACCGCCGTATTCAAGCCACGATGAGTTGTGATAATATTCCGCCGTGCTTACCTTGTTTGAAAAAGCAAGGGCAACATTTATTTTCGTCTTGTATTCAGGCTTATCCTCACGGTCACGGACGAGCTTCTCTGTCTGCCAGAACTGTACTGAAGAGAGAGCGTCTTCACCCACAAGCTCCCCGACATGATCCCTTATACCGTTTTCATATATAAATTCCTGTTCAGAAAAGCTTCCGTCCTCGTTTTCACTTTTGTACAGAAAGAGTATACCGGCATTTACTATAGCCTGACGGCGTATTATATCTGTAAAATAATCATCACCGATATCAATATCAGTAAATACCTCTATGTCCGGCTTCCATTTTATTTTCGTACCGGTCTTTCTTCCCTTGTACGGCTCCTTTTTCAGACCGCCTACGTTCTCACCGTGTTCAAAATGCAGTGTGAACAATGTATCATCACGCCTGATCTCTACATCCATATATTCAGATGAATACTGAGTTGAGCAAAGTCCGAGACCGTTAAGACCGAGAGAAAATTCATAGTTTTCCGCTTCGCTGTTATTGTACTTACCGCCGGCATACAGTTCACAGAATACAAGCTCCCAGTTATATCGTTCCTCATTTTTATTGTAATCGACAGGAATACCCCGTCCGAAATCTTCTATCTCAATCGACTTGTCATTGAATCTTGTTATCCTTATTTCCTTGCCGTAGCCCTCTCTTGCTTCGTCTATAGAATTTGAAAGTATCTCAAAAGCTGAGTGCTGACAGCCCTCTATACCGTCCGAACCGAATATTACTGCCGGACGTTTTCTTACTCTGTCAGCACCTTTAAGTGTCACAATACTTTCATTGCCATACTCCTGCTTTTCCTTTTTCTTAGCCAATTTTCTTATATCCCCCTAAATAAAATTTGGAATTTGGAAAGTGGAAAGTGGAATTATTATTAACCCCACTATTTATTATTCTGCTGAATAGTGCTTAGTGGTTAGTGAGAAGTGATCAGACTAATAACCGCTAAATTCTGCCCCACACTGTCATTCTGAGCGAAGCGAAGAATCTTTATTATCAGTCGTCAGTTGGAAGTTGTCAGTTGACAGATTTAATTACAGCATAAACTTACAACCTAATAAATAAAGATTCTTCGTCGCTTTGATATCCTAAATAGTATAGTACATCATTATAGACAAGTCAAAAAGCAACTTTGAACCAAATGTCAGGAACGCTCCTCAGAATGACAGTGCGGGAAGCTTTTAATTCAACAAAAGAAGAAAAATTTCTGGTACGTTATATTATTGTACATTAAATAAAGAAGTCTGATATATCATGCTCTGAACTCTTAGCTCTTAACTCTGAGCTGTTACCTCTACCCCATTGCTTCAAATTTATCTACTATGCGCTTGAAATGATTCAGCATCCAGTCCTCAAAGCTGATATCAAAAATATGTACCTTGTCATCAATATCAAGTGTAAAGGCGCAAAGCTTTCCTTTGAGGTCGCCGTCACAGATAAGATACATTGCGTTTGTTCCGCCCATTGCTGAAATCTCTACAAGACCGTTATAAAGCTCGGTTGATTTTTTACGGAAATTGCCTCCGCCAATACATGAAGCACCAAGATCCTCATACCAGCTGAACCATTTATCATCATCAAGAGATGATGTAACAAGTGGATCTTTATCCTCTATTGTATACGAAATCGTGTAATAATCAGACCTTGCCCTGACGTGTTCAAGCGAGCAGGATGTTTCGCTGTGGTCGGTATAGTTATTATACTCCACCTCGTCAAGAGAATAAAGTCCTAAATCAGGACCTGCGCCGCCGTCTCCGACCTGAGTCAGAAAATCCACATAAGCCTGCGGAAATGTAACATTATGTCTTTTCTCAAAATCACGGACCTTTGACAGAGAGATTACAGAATTGAACTTATACTGATGCTTGTCTGCACCAAAAACACGGCATTCCCTGTCAAGCTCCCTGGCACGGTCAACAATTTTTATAAGATTAATTGCAAATGTCGAAAGCTTAGGCAGACTTGGTTCAGCTACGTGCTTTATACTGTCAAGACCGGTTATATTTACACTGCTGTCCTCACTCAGCTCATCCGCATAAAATGTTTCCTCGGAAAAGTCCTGCGGAACATCCGACTGTATATCAGACGTGATATGCCTTACCCTGTCAAGACCGCTTATCTCCTGTATTTGCCCTTCACTTAATTTTTCAGGAATGAACGGAACATTATTATCCTGCATCTGTTCATCACTGAACTCCTGCTCTACCGGACGGCAGAAATCAAGCCCCGTAATTTCAACTTTACTATTTTGCTCCATATTTTCTTTTTTGTCAAGACCTTCTACAGACATTTTTTATACCGCCTTTCTTTTCATAACATTTTATTGTCATATGTTAACTAATTAAGGTATCATTCTATTTCCATTTTGAGAATAGGCAAATCATCTTTGATCGTATCCCATACTATCTGCATATTTACTCCGGAGTATCCGTGAACAATTCTGTTGCACATACCATAGAGCTGTTTCCACGGAATCATACTGATCTCTGATTTTGTTTCATCAGAAAGAGATGTTTTGGCAAGCTCTCCTATCTGCATAAGATTAAATACACAGGCTTCAACACACATTTTATTCTGCTGAAATTGATCAAGTGAATAATATCCCCTACAATATTGCAGTATTGAGCAAATGTGATCATATATTTTTTGCAAAACCTGTTTATCCTTATTTTCCATATATGACCACCCCGCTTTTTTGTATCTCCTTGTCAACTTCCGAATCAGGATAAACCTGAACAGAATCCAGCAGATCGACATTTTTATCCAGAGCTGTCACTACATCCTCGAGCAAACCGAAAAAGGCAAGCCCTTTAAGACCACTGTCTACAAAAATATCCACATCACTGTTTCTTTGAGCAATTCCTTTTGCATATGAGCCGAAAAGAACAGCCCTTTTAATGTTATAATTATCAAATACAGGACGAAGCAAAGCCCTTATACCTTCTACAGAATATACCGTATCTGTCATTATTAACCTCCGTTATCCCTGAAGCTCCTTGATCTTATCCCTCAGGTATGCGGCGTGTTCAAATTCAAGAAGCTTTGCCGCCGCTTTCATTTCCTTGGTAAGCTGAGCAATAAGCTTTTCTCTCTCCGCCTTACTCATCTTAGTTTTGCCTCTGAGCTTCTCGTCCTTCTTTGAAGATATCTCAATGATATCGCTGACTTTCTTTATGATTGTCTTAGGCACAATGCCGTGTTCTTCGTTGTATTTCATCTGTATGCTTCTGCGGCGTTCTGTTTCGGTTATTGCCCTCTCCATTGAATCCGTCACCGAATCGGCATACATAATAACTTTTCCATCGGCATTTCTTGCGGCTCTGCCTATGGTCTGTATCAGACTTCTCTCACTCCTGAGAAAGCCTTCCTTATCCGCATCCAGAATTGCCACAAGTGAAACCTCCGGAATATCCAGTCCCTCTCTCAGCAGATTGATCCCGACAAGCACATCAAATTCACCCAGTCTGAGATCACGGATTATATTCATACGTTCCACCGTATCAATATCGTGGTGCATATACCGTACCTTGATACCCATGGTTTTGAGATAATCGGTAAGATCCTCAGCCATCTTCTTCGTAAGTGTTGTTACAAGAGTTCTCTGCTGTTTTGGTATTCTTTCGTTTATTTCTGAAATAAGATCATCCATCTGTCCCTCAACAGGGCGGACGCTGATTTCAGGATCAAGAAGTCCGGTCGGACGTATAACCTGTTCAGCAACGACTGCACTTTTTTCAAGCTCAAGGTCGCCGGGGGTTGCGCTTACGAAAACTGCCTGATTTATATGGCTGTAAAATTCGTCAAAATTCAGAGGTCTGTTATCATATGCAGAGGGCAGACGGAAACCGTATTCAACAAGATTTTCCTTTCTTCCCCTGTCGCCGCCGTACATTCCTCTGACCTGCGGAAGCATTACATGTGATTCATCCACAAAAAGCAGGTAATCCTCCGGGAAGTAATCAAGAAGTGTATACGGCACACTTCCCGGCTTTCTTCCGGAAAGAACACGGGAATAGTTTTCTATTCCACTGCAAAAGCCTATCTCACGGAGCATTTCAATATCATACCTTGTACGCTGTTCAATCCTCTGCGCTTCAAGAAGCTTTCCTCTTGCGTTAAAGTATTCTATCCGCTCCTCAAGCTCTGATTCTATCTCCTTTACCGCACGTTCTATTTTTTCTCTTGGCAC
>CACXDE010000020.1 GCA_902766305.1 uncultured Ruminococcus sp.
CTTCATGCGAAAGCTCCTGCGGCTTCTGAACACGCGGCGGCTCTGTGCGCTTCGGCACTTCATGCGAAAGCTCCTGCGGCTTATGTGACACGTTAGTGGTCTGATCTTCATTAGCAGACAGCACCGAACCATTTTCCGGCATAGCCTGTTCGTTTTTTACAGCTCTGTCAGACACAGTACTTTCAGGTGAAACTGACGCACGAATATACGTCTTCTGATTATTGGCAGGGGCTGAATTTTTGACCTTAAGGATATCATCTATCGTTATCTCAGAACGTCCGGAAATAGTAAATCCTCTCGGCGCTTCAACTGCTGTTTCAGGTTCAACGCTCTGAGTCCCACTTCCGGCATTATTAACCGTCCTGGATTCCTCTGCCAGACCTTCATTATCATCAGGCTTAACAGCTTTCTTCACGCTGTCTTCTTTTTCCGCAGCGTTACCCTTATACATAGAAGCTGACGCAAGCACTCCGCTTGGTATTTTTCTTTTAGAAGCCCTTAAAGGTATTTTTTCCGGCTTTGTATCATTGCGTCTATCCGTCTGCGGTTCATCAATTACCGGTGGCTGAGCGCCTTCTGCCTCATTATCTTCCGGTACCGGCTTTTCCGCTTTATCAGCTTCATTATGGTCTGCTTCCGATTTACCGAAAATTGACTTTATGTTTATTTTCTCAAAGAAATTTAACTTTCCTCCGAAAATATCCTCTTCAAGCTCATCATCATCGTCAAGCAGTGCGCTGCTGTCTTCCGGCACCATAAGCATTTTGACAACATTATCAAAGGCAGACCGGATACCCTTTTTCATCTTCTCCGTAACGGACGCATCATCATCGTCATGAACCGTCTCTTCCTCTTCATAAAGGCTTGCCGGTTCGGGACTTTCCTCATCGGCTATTTCCCGTCCTAAATATTCTTCCTCAGACGAAATATCCACAAATGATTCCGACGATTCCTTTTCAACATCTCCGGTTTCCCCGTCTTTTTTTACTTCCTCATCCTGCGGCATCACTGCACCCCCTGTCTTGCCTTGATATCAGATCTCTGCCTTGAAAACTCGTACATCAGAACCCCTGCCGCTACAGAAGCATTAAGGGAATTTATCCTCCCCTTCATTGGCAGCGACAATACAGCGTCACATTTTTCCTTGACAAGTCTTCCAAGCCCCCGTCCCTCAGAGCCTATTACAAGCGCAGATGCTCCTCTCAGATCACAGCTGCAATATGTCATGCCGTCCATATCTGCGCCGTAAACCCAGCAGCCTCTCTCCTTCAGCTCATCAATCGCAGCGGCAATATTTGTAACCCTTGCAACAGGAACATATTCATATGCTCCGGCGCTTGCCTTACCGACAGTATAGCTCAAGGATGCCGACCGGCGTTTGGGGATTATCACCCCATGCGCTCCGGCACATTCAGCTGTACGGATTATCGCGCCTAAATTATGCGGATCCTCTATCCCGTCAAGTACAACAATAAAAGGCGGCTCACCTCTTGACTTTGCCAATTCAAAAATATCATCTACTGAAGAATACTCTTTGATCGGTACAGCCGCCGCAACGCCCTGATGTGCAGAATTACCGGTCATATAATCCAGCTTTTTGCGGTCTGTTTCCTTCACAGGTATGTTTCTTTCCTTTGCAAGAGCGGAAATAACCTTAACTGAACCGCTCAGTTCTCCTTTAGCTATGTAAAGGCACTCTATCGGTCGTCCCGAACGAAGCGCCTCAGTAACAGGATTTCTGCCTGCTATTATATCTCTATCATAATCATTATTATTTTTCACTTATTTCACCATTGCTCCCTGAATAAATAAGGATAATCAATTGCAGAAATTATTCCGTCTTAAAAACAGATATCTGCAATACAGCATTTCAATAGATTATAACATATTTTTTCTTCATATTCAAGAACACATAAAAAAGAACCTTTCACAAATTTAAATAATTTTCCACACAATAAATGTACATTATTAAGCTAAAAGCATTAAAGCTCAGAGCTAAGAGTACAGAGTTCAGAGCTTGGCATATCAGACTTTTTTCTTCTGTTGTCGTTTTAATACATTCGCCCCACTGTCATTCTGGGGAGCGGCAGCGACGAAGAATCTTTTTCAAGTTGTCAGTTATAAGTTATAAGTTTTATATTTAACTGCTATTAACTGTCAACTTGCAACTTCCGACTGACGACTGCTGATAAAGATCCTTCGCTGCGCTCAGGATGACAGGTTCGCAAGGCTTTGAGCTTAGGAGTTTGAGCTTTAATGTTCAACTGAAAGCTGACAACTTCCAACTGAAGACCGTTAACAAAGCGGCGAAGAATCTTTCCGCTTACGCTGATACAAAAAAAGACTTGCAAGAAGAGTGATATGTTGCTATAATATAAAAGTGGAAATTTGTTTTTCGGAGCTGATGAAATGACATATAAGGAATATGAGAGTATTATCGAAAAAAGAATGAAGGCAGGACGCTTCAAGCATTCTAAGAATGTCGCAAAGGAAGCTGTAAGGCTTGCAAAGAAATACGGCGCAGACGTTGAAAAAGCAGGTATTGCCGGTATCCTTCACGATGCAACGAAGGAAACGTCTGAAAAGGAACAGTTTGAGCTTATCGAAAAGGCAGGTATTAAGCTTTCACAGCTTGAAGTGGCGACAAATAAGCTCTGGCATGCTATTTCTGGAGCAGCCTTTGTGCAGGTAGAGCTTGGCATCACAGATGAGGATATAATAAATGCCATCCGTTACCATACTACCGGCAGGGCAGGCATGAGCCTTCTTGAAAAGGTGATTTTTATTGCTGATTTCACTTCGGCTGACAGAGACTATGAAGGTGTCGACAAAATGCGCAAGGTTGCCGACAGAGATCTTGATGAAGCAGTACTGGAGGGTATGTCCTTTACCATAGCAGACCTTGCGCAGAGAAAGCTTACAATTGCGCCCGATACCTTCATGGGATATAATGAAGTATCCTTCCTTGCCTCTCTTAAGAAAAAGAAATAAAAATGGAGGAATATCAAAATGAAAAGATTGTTAACCGTTATGCTGGCAACAGTTTGTACAGTTTCGTTTGCAGCCTGCGCAGAAAGTCAAAAAGAAGAAGAAAAAGTTGTTGAACCGTCATCTTCCAGTATTGTTTCGGAAACATCTGAAACCAAAAATGATAATAGCGAAGAATCGTCGTCTGAAAACTCGGAAAAAACGAAAGAACTTACTGTAGAAAAAGTTGGTATTGATCTGAATAAGGGCGGTACCTATGCAGTTGTACTTTATGAAAACGGAACGAAAACACTTAACAGCTCATATGTATGGAAAAGTGATAAACCTGAAATAGCCGATGTAAGCAGTAATGGTGTTATTACAGCAAATTCCGGAGGATATGCAACTGTCACCGTTTCAGATTCTAAAGATCCTACCATTTTTGCACAAGTAAGTGTCCATGTGCCGACTGAAAAATCCGAGAAAACCGAGGAAACCGAAGAAAGCTCTGGTAATTTAACTATTATAAACAATATTCCTGCCCCTCAGCAATCAAGTACACCCGAGTCGAGCTACGTTCCACAGGTTGATTATCCATCTTTTACTCCGACACATTTCAACAAGTATAATCTTGAAGACGGTTCAAGGGCATACTATTATGTTTCAAATGAAATTCCTGATTATGATCTTTTGAATTTTTCTAAAGAAGAAGCACAATTCTTGATAAATGTTCTTGCAGCAAAGCATGGATTTCGTTTTCAAACCGATGAGAAAGCGGTTTTTGAAAGATTTGCATGGTATAACCAGATATCTCCGAGTGATTATTACTATGAATCAGAAGAATTTGATAAAAGAGCCACTCCTGTTGAACAGCGTAATAATGCTAATCTGCTGGAAATAGTAAATGGTTGATATGAGGCGATACTATCATAAATACAGC
>CACXDE010000021.1 GCA_902766305.1 uncultured Ruminococcus sp.
ACTTGATCCAATATATAAGCCCTACGCAGAACCTTATGACTGGGATGCAATAATCGCTGATCTTCGCAGTGTCGGAGAAAAGCAGTACGGTATGGTCTGGGAAGATTCTCTCTGGGTCAAGAACCGTGGGCAGGATTATGGAAGCAAGCTTGATGATGAATGGGGATATGAGATTATTGACGGGCATTATAAAGGCACCTGCCAATTCGTTTTTCCTGAAAGCACGAGGGATGCAGACAATCCTGAAAGCTTTCGCAGAGGCTGCCTGTATATATACAAAATGCTTGACAAGCGAATGAAGCAAAATAACGATACGCTTAAAGATGCTTTATTCAAGGTCGTCATAGAGGATCCGTCATTTATTCTTGCTGATGAACCGACAGGTGCGCTTGATACAAAGACCTCTGCGGAGATAATGGAGCTTTTCTCGGCGCTGAATAAGGATGGGAAAACAGTTATAATTATCACCCATGATCCCAGTGTTGCAGGAGCCTGCAAGAGGCAGATCGAGATTTCTGACGGAAAAATAAATGTATAAAAGGAAAAACCGCCCGGTTTCTTAAATGGAAGTCGGGCGGCTTATTATTTTTCTTTACTTTATCCAAAATTAACTTTAAAATCACATTGACACTTTATAATTACAACCGTAAAATAAATACGGTATGACCGTAAATAGCGGAGGTAATTATGAAAATACTTAAAGTCGAAAATCTGGTAAAGACCTACGGCAGCGGTGAAAATATTGTCCGGGCTGTGGATGATGTATCCTTTGAGGTAGAGAGAGGGGAATTTGTCGCTATTGTCGGTGCAAGCGGCAGCGGAAAAAGCACTCTGATGCATATTATCGGCGGTGTTGATATTCCCACGAGCGGGCATATTTTTATTGATGACAAGGAAATAACAGGTATGAAATCAGATACCATCCATAAGCTCACGCTCAGAAGCCTGCTGATGAATAAAAGCCGTACAGCAATGACTATCGTGGCGATAATGCTTTCATGCGCACTGATAACAGTGGTTGCAGGAATTGGCACAAGTGCGTGGTACAGCTATATCTATGCCACTATGAATTTCAGTGGGGATTATGATGTCAGATTTGAAGGCAGCTTTGATGATGAATGTATAGAAGGCATCAGCCGCAACAGGGATGTTAGCGGGGTATATTATCTGCGCAATATCGGTCTTGCAGAGCTGCCCGAGAACAAATCGAAATTCAAGCCATATATGTTGATAAAAGGACTGAACAAGGGCGCGCTTAAAAACTGCTTTTGCGCAAAGTTGAGCGAGGGCAGACTGCCGGAAAATGACAGTGAGATAGTTCTACCGCCGTCCTTTGTCAGCTATTCAAAAAGACAATATTCTGTCGGGGATAAACTTACGCTTTCCATCGGTGACAGGGTGCTTGATATTGGCGACGGTAACACAAGAAGTCTCAGGTATGAATCGGAGCTTTTTGAAGATGGCGAGCGTATTGACGCAGCTTTTGAAAAGGAATATACTGTTGTCGGTATCCTTTCTTCGGTGAGCAGAGAAATATCTGCTGAAGGAAGCTATCCCTTTGTGTCAGTGTTTACTCTTTGCGACAGTATTGACAAGACAGTCACATCCCCCGGCTTTTCCGAAAAGCCGAATGTCCTGTTTGTCAATTACACTGCCAGCGGAGAAAAGAATTATATAAATTCCACGGCGCAGCTTGTCGGTATCAGTGAGGATGCGGCAAAGCGGCATTTTGAAGGTAGCTACGAATATCCTGTTTTTGATACGGATGAATACGGGCAGCCTGTTATACCCAAGGACTTCAAAACCGAGCGTGAGCTTGCACTTGAAGGCATAGCAAAAAGCAACAGCTTCGGCATAACGGATTTCTACTTAAACAATAATCTTCTTATCGCAAAGGGAGTTAAAGAGGGCGACCGTAAAACCATCTATTTTCCTTTTGTTGCAGGTGCAATAATATTCTTCATTATGTTCGTCAGCGTTTTCATTATTCGCAACAGTATTGCGATTTCCGTAACGGAGAAAAAACGCCTTTTCGGTATGCTTTGCTCTGTCGGTGCGACACCGAAGCAGATAAGAGGCTGCGTGTTCTTTGAGGCGCTTCTGCTTGTAGCTGTGGGTGTACCGCTTGGTATTGCTGTCGGCTGCGGTGGAACATTCCTGCTGCTCGGAGTCAGCGGAACACTTCTCGTTACAGTTCTGAACGGCAACGAGCTGATATTCTCTGTTCCTGTTTGGGCACTTGCAGGTGCGGCAGTTCTGGGGGCATTAACGGTATTTATGTCGTCCTTCTTTGTTTCTCTCGAGGTTTCAAAGGTATCTCCCATCGAGGGTGTCCGCCTTACAGGAGAGATAAAACCTATAGATAACCGGAATGCAAAAAGACTGCGCACACCCAAGCTTATAAAAAAGCTGTTCGGCGAGGGCGGCTCTATCGCATGGAAGAACATGAAGCGCAGTAAAAGACAGTACCGCACCACCGTTATTTCACTTGTGCTCAGTACGGCGGTTTTCCTGACAGCGGCAAGCATCGTTGAGGGGATAATTAATTATACGAAGCAAAGCATTCCCGATTACCCCTGCAATATGGTTATCAAATCATCCGGAAATGCTTCGTGGAAATCGAAAAAGGATAATAAAGAGCAGGAAAACAAAACCGAAAAATACAGAAGGTTTTTTGACGAGATAGCAACAAATGATAAGGTCGGAAGCTATAATTATGATTTCTCCTGTACATGCTATTCCTTTGAAATACCAGTTTCAAGTATATACAAAAGCGACAGGGGCGGAGTACCCGATCATGCTTTAGCAGTTGACGAGAAAGATCAGACCGATCAGAAGATGTCCGTAGTATGTCTTGATGAAGAGTCTTATAGAAGGATCTTAGCTCAGATCGGAAAAACTCCTGAAGAACTAAAAGGTAAGGCTGTACTTCTGAACCGTAATTTTCATTCTTTACAGCATAATAACGGCGATGCTGTGGAGTGTTTTTTTGAGCCATTTCTCATTGACCCTGTGGGAATGATGCTGAAGGGAAAACTGGGCGGATACCTTTTCTACGGTGATGATGAAGAAATTGAAAAGTACGACGGAGACCGAAGGGAAATAAGCATTGAAATAGGTGCAGAGATCCCTTATGATATGTCCTTCAACGATCTTTTCCCCGATAATTTCAACAGCAATGCCACTTTTGAACTTTTCTCGTTATTCAACAGGAGCGGCTGCCTGATAATGCAGATCGACGATTATATTGATACGATAGAAAACTATTACACCGCTGGGACAATACGAATTAATTCTACGGATCCTGCTGAGCTTGAAGCCGATATAAGCAGTATGGGCTTTGGCGAGTATATCTATGTTCACAATATCGACTCTGAGGTCAAGGCGTATAATGCTATAATGATCGTAATGAGATTGTTCGTCTACGGCTTTATCGCTATACTCACTCTCATAGGCGTAACAAACATTTTCAATACCGTAACGACAAATATGAAGCTGCGTCAAAAGGAATTTGCGATGCTGCGCTCGGTGGGAATGACCGACCGTGAATTTGACGGTATGATAATGCTCGAAAGCCTGTTCTGTTCATTTAAGGCACTGCTTTTCGGAATACCTGCCGGGCTGCTGACAGGCTGGGGAATATGCAGTCTGATCGATCTGATGATAAATGCAAAAGCAGCAGGAATGAGCTGCTACAATTTCCCGGTGATTCCTGTCATTATCAGCGTAATTGCTGTTACCGTTATTGTGGGCAGTATAATGCTGTACTCCGTTTCAAGCATAAAGAAGCAGAATATTATCGAGACTATCAGAAACGAAAATATTTAGAGGTAATATGAACATTTTACTTATTGAAGACGACAGAAAAATAACAGAGGCACTTACGCTTGCATTTGCGGCAGAGGGATATAAAACTATCCCCTGCCGCACCTGTGCTGATGCATATTCAAAAGCGGCA
>CACXDE010000022.1 GCA_902766305.1 uncultured Ruminococcus sp.
ATTGGATTTCGAATCACGCTATAGCTTTCAAAAAGAGGCAAAAACGGAACATCCTTATACGCTGAAACATCATCCGTTTCAATTCCACAGACAGCTACATCAACGCCAGCTTTTACCAGTCCTCTGGCTAGTGAAAAACTATATTTGTTATTTACCTCAGGTATTTGGTTCAGAAAAACAACTTTCATAGATTCTGCTTCTCCCCAGCGCATAAAGATGTTATAATTCGGATTTTATCTTGTTAAAAAGGTCTCGCCCTTACCAACCCTGGCACGCCAATAATCCAACAAGTCATGCATTGTAGTCTCGAAACTAATCTCCGGTTCCCATCCAGTATGTGCTTTAAACTTCCTGCAATCAGGCACCTGAAGGTCAGCGTCGATAGGACGGAGTCTTTCGGGATCTACTTCAACCTTAATCTGATCTTTCATTGTACTATAGGAGATTAACGTATTTAATGTATCCTCCACTTCACATGTGTAAGATCCACCAATATTATAATACTCACCAGCTATTGGATTAACGGTCACAAGCATATAATAGGCTCTTACTGCATCACGTACATCGGCGTATGTTCTGAGGCTCTTCAAATTACCAACCATAACCTTCGGTTCAATTAACCCTGCCTCTATCATTGCAATCTGCTTTGCAAAAGTAGATTCATGGAAGACATCACCACGACGAGGACCGGTATGGGTAAACATACGTGTCGTCATAACTGTCATACCATATGCCTCAGCATAGTAACGCCCCAGCAAATCAGTGCCTGTCTTTGAAATCGCATACGGACTTGCAGGATGGAACGGACACTCCTCGTGGATACCTGTTTCAGGCTTTTTTTCTGAGGGAATGCGCCCGAATACTTCCGAGCTTGCGCATACATGGATAACAGGCTTGTAATCCTTGTCTTCTTCCATTGCCAGACGAAACGCCTCCAGCAGTCGACACGTTCCAAGGATATTTGTATTCAGTGTGTCAATCGGTGCAGTAAAACTTGTCTGCGGATAAGACTGAGCTGCAAGGTGAAAAACATAATCTGGCTTAATCTTGTTAACGACAGTGATAAGACTCATCTCATCATTCAGATCAGCGTACTCAAAGAACACACGATCTTTTTTGTTCACACGATCAAGCAGATGCGTCACATTATCAAGCGGACTGCGCCAACGGCACACTCCGTAAACATCCCAATCTGTATTATTAAGAAGAAAATCCGCAAGGTGAGATCCCACCATGCCAGTTACGCCTGTAATAAGTGCCTTCTTCATAATTCAATATCCTCCAATTCTTTTGCAATCTTTTCTGTGAAAGTATTGTCCTGCAGAATCCCATATTTCTGAATATATAAGCTCTTCATTTGTGTTATCCGTGGACGATTAGCGAAGAAGTCTTCACCCGGCATTGATATCGTATACTTCAGTTTACCGCCCAGAAACCGATTTATTTCGTCAGCTATCCTCACGCGACTAACAAGTTCCTTGCCTGCAACGTTAAGGAATGTAGGCTCATATTCATCCCAGTGGAGAGCAAGGTATGTGACAATATCTACGACATCAGAAACTACAATGACATTGCGATAAAACGGATGGAATATATCTGCTGTTTCACCATTTCGAATACAATTCACACAGTATGTGATGAACCGATCTTTTGCCGATGCAACATAGGATAGACGAATTGCTTTGAAAAGATCTTCGTTCCTAAACTTGTCCTCCACTGCTTTCTTCATCCTACCATAAGGTGTGTACGCTTCCGTCTTACTTTCCTCATCATAAATCTTTCCAGGGATGTCGCCAAAAACAGCATCTGATGAGAAGAAAAGGACACGACAGTTTCGCTTGATTGCTTCTCTTATGAAACAGCTCGTTCCTGTCACATTAATCTCCCAACAAGCATCAAAGGCCATCGCACACTGATCTGGACCGGATATTGCCGCTGTAAAAATCACATAGTCAATATCATCAAGCAAGCTAAAGTTAAAACTATCTGTTTTTGCCAGATCAAGGAACACATCCGCTTTTTCATTGCAATCAAGCTTAAGAATCGATTCGATTTCAGGTTCTTCCGATAACCTTTGCAGGATAAATTCTGCAATATATCCTGAACTGCCCACAAGTACCGTTTTCAATTATTTCTTTCCTTCCTTTGGAACATAAGATTCCGGAGTATAATGAATCACCTGTGTCCCACCATCCTCAAACCTGAACGGAATGTATAATAGGTCTTTCAGTGCCTCGATTACACTCTCTTTCTTTTCTGGCTGAACATAGAATACAAAGAACCCGCCGCCACCTGCGCCGAGGAGTTTGCCCCCCAGTGCGCCTGCTTCTATGCCTTTCTCATAAAGTCCGTCTATAGAATCAGTTGTGATTGCTTTGCCGGTCTGACGCTTTAATCTCCACGTCGTATCAAGCAGCCGACCGAAATCATCAAGATCGCTGTGCGTATCTTCCAGTACCTTCTCAGCCTCATCGACCAGAGCATACATCTGCTGAAGCTGTTTGATTTTTTCCGCATAACCTTTGGCATTTGCCTTCTGGATTTCCGAAGAGAACCGCGTGAATCCTGTAAAGAACATAAGCAGACTGTCATTCAGTTGCTGTTTTCTTTCGGGATGAATAATAATCGGTCTGACATCATACGTCCCATCCTTGTTAAATTCTATACGATTCAATCCACCATAAGCAGCTGCAATCTGATCCTGCCATCCACCCGCTTCGTCACACAGGACTCTCTCTAAATAGATCGCCTCATCAGCCAATTTCTTCTTATCAGCGTACTTTCCTTTCAAAGCGTAAAACGCATTGAGCATTCCCACAGCAAAAGACGACGATGTGCCAAGACCTGAACGTGCGGGAATATCTGCTTCATACAATAATCTGATTTCATGCATATCCAGCATTTTCATAGCGTTGCGAATGGCCGGATGACTGATTTCTTCAACATCTGTAACGTATTCCTGTGTGGAATATGTTAGATGTGTAGACCAATCAAAAAACCTCGGCAAATGACGAACTGTAACATAGCAATACTTATCAAAAGTTGTCGACAGTACGGCTCCTCCATATTCTTTGAAAAAACTCTCCATGTCAGTTCCTCCGCCAAAAAAGCTCATGCGAAACGGTGTCTTTGTGATTATCATCTTGCAAATCCTTTCCACAACTTTTTGTATTCTTGTCCTATATACTTCCAGCTATATGCACTCTTGATACGTTCTTTAGCCTTAAGACTGTATTCAGTCTGCAACGTCTCATTCATATCGTCAACTTGATCAATAAGCCGGCTCAACACGCCTTCATCCTTTTTCCAATATAAACCGGCGTCAGCTCCAACTTCTCTATTGAAACCGACATCCAGAAGCAGATTCAATTTAGTAGATCCCAGTGCCTCCAATAGACTCGGATTTGTGCCTCCCACCTCATGTCCGTGGAAATATCCATAAGCGCATTCTCTTATCTTCTTAAGCAGCTCTTTATCGTACACAGTACCAACAAACTTAATCCTCGGATCCTTCTTCCAATCCAACTTCTGATCCAGTTCATTCAGGAATTTCTCATTTGTGTTCGTAATTAAAGCAAATTTACGAGACGATTTACTCTTCATAAACTCCCGGATCATAGTCTCATAATTATTCTCCGGAACAAACCGACCCACTACCAAGTAGTAGTCCTGCGTCTTCAGTCCTTTCTCATTCAACCAATCCACAAATTTTGGATCATCATCAGCTAATGTAGATGGAGTTACATCCGCACCATAAGAGATATATGTGGTGTTTGGATGGTTGTACTCTTTTTTTATATACTTTTCTATGTTCACAGAATCACAGACAACTAAATCTGCAAGTCCTACCATCTTCTTTTCAGACCACTTCCAGTATTTCCGCACTATTCCTGACCACTTTGCTCGCATCCACTCGTGACCATCCGGATTTAAGTAGTACTTACCACCGATATCTCTGATTTTTTTAACTAAGTCTCCGATAAATAGTCCTATACGGCAAGTCAAAATATAGAAGATGGCATGCTGAATATTGTGATTTTTACAATATTGTATGCTATATAGCAATGCAGCTCTGTCATAGTAGATAGCTGCAGCCGACCCTATGTTAGGACAGGAAATTTTAAAAACATGAGCATTTTTATAAGTAAACTCTGTTACATTTCCATCCTTATCCCTTTTAGTAACCTTCACACCCTCCAGTTTGGTTTCATCCATGAAACCGTTGCCGTTAGCTTTGCAAGCAACATGATATTTTACACTCTGTTCCTTTTCGTGCTCACCGATAAGACGGTCTACAAAGGTTTCATATCCGCCGTACTGACCGATAGACTTGGAACCAATTATAAACACATGTTGTACTTGTTTTTTGTCGGAGGCCTTGCCTCTATTATCTTTAGCCATTAAGTTGGCCTCCTTCTGTCTGTTTTCTTCGTTGTCATCATCTCATTGGTTATCTCAGAGCCTGCTGACGAATTTCCATGTGTGCGGCTTGCGCTATCAGAATCTTCGCCAAATGAATTCAAAACCACAGGCAATACTTTGCGAATTGCAGAGGATTTTGGAAAAAATGGCGAAAAAAGATGTCAGCTGCCTAGGCAGCGACAAGCCGTGCGCAGAGAGATACGTCAGCAGGCTCTCATAAACTCCACGATACTAATCAGTCCACATAAATTCCACCCTGTGATTCCCATCATACCTGATACAAAACCATGATAAGAATTATGAGGCCGCCTGTAACAACAGCCTGAGATTTTGAACCAGACAGGTAAG
>CACXDE010000023.1 GCA_902766305.1 uncultured Ruminococcus sp.
GATATTTTTCCCTCAGTTCGTTAAGTCCTGTCCATTCCATTTTAATTTTGCTCCTTTTTATTTTTATTAAAAAAACACACGAATCCCTTCATCTTGGGACGAAAGGATCCGTGTTACCACCCAAATTGCATACGGATAATCCGTATACCGCTCTAATGACTGTAACGAAGTCAGTACGCTGTACTTTCATACAGAGGCTCCGAGTCAGCCCGAAGGGTCTTTTCACAGGGATATCACACCATTGCTCCCCTCTCTTTAGTGAAGTACCGATCTTTTTCTCATCACAGCCAAAATATCTTGTTTTTAATGATCCGCATGGATCAACCTATATAATTATAACCCATTTTATCTGTTTGTCAAGCTAATTCTTCAATTTTACACGAACACACCAGTCTTGCACTGCTTTCTTCAAAATTCGCAGCTTCTATGAATCACGGGTAGTGCCATTCCGTTTTTGTTTCACCAAAGATAATATTTATTGCTGCCAACTATAATTTTACCCTTAGCTTACCGCTGGGTGAAACCCTTTGTTTAAAAAAAGTTTATCCCCCAGACCCCCTTCCTAAAAAAACTATATTTTGAAGCTGTATCCTTTACGGCTGTCAATACATTTTTTCTATAGATCAAGCATATATTATATTAAAGATGATTATTCTGACAGAAGCGGGACAAAATATAATCAGCACACAATTCAAAAAATCGGAGCGTGAAAAGCTATGTTGATACGCAGAGGCGACATCTATTACGCCGATCTCAGTCCGGTGGTCGGCTCAGAACAGGGGGGAGTACGTCCTGTACTTATAATTCAGAACAATGTGGGGAACAAATACAGTCCTACCGTAATTGCGGCTGCAATCACCAGCAGAGGTACAAAGGCTGATCTGCCAACGCATATACGTCTGTACGCAGATAACAGCGGCTTATCCAAGGACAGTGTTGTACTGCTTGAACAGATACGTACAATTGACAAAAAACGTCTTAAGGAAAAAATGGGAACTCTTGGCGCATATGATATGAATAAGGTCAATGAAGCACTGTCTATAAGTTTCGGTCTTAATACAGCACAGGGATGATGAATTTTACACAGACACACTAAGTGTAAAATTATAATTGGCAGCGTTGTCAAAAACTTTGCTAAAAGAAAAAAGCCTCACATTAAGGGTCCGGCGGCTCGCCGGCACATGAAAAGACAAATTTATTTGTTTCAATGGTGTATAATTACTTACGGTGACAAAACAGAAATATCCAGATCATATGAAGGCAAAAAGGTGTGATAGGATGAATACCATATACCTTGATGTATTGTTTTGCGTAAATTTCATTATTGATTACCTGCTGCTGCTTTTTGTCAAGACCTTTCTTTCACTGCCGTGCCGTTTGAGGCGGCTTCTGCTCGGTGCTGCTGTCGGAGGCATCATGTCATTTGTCATCCTTTTGCCGCCGCTGCCGTCAGGATTATCTATTCTGATAAGCTTTGCCGGCGCATCTGTGGTGGTAGGTGCAGCCTTTTCGCCGCTTTCAGTCAGGTGTTTTTTCAAGGCAGCAGCAGCATTTTTCTTATCCGGATTTGCTTACTGCGGAATAATGATGGCAATATGGACAATATTCTCATCAGATAATATTCTTATCCGAAATTCAAGCGTATATATAGGTATTTCTCCGACAATGCTTGTTGTCACCGCTTTGTTCAGTTATGCAGTCCTTCGGGTGATAATGAGGATCACCGGCAGAGGTAAGATCACCTCTGATTTTTGTACTGTTATAGTAGAATTTGGCACAGAAAAGGTTACTCTGAATGCAAAAATCGACACCGGCAATACTTTGAAAGAGCCATTTTCAGGCTTGCCTGTAATAGTTGCTGTAAATGGAGCGTGTAAAAATTTATCCTTGTTTAAAGATACTGATATAAATAAATTAGCGCCCGGACTAAGGATCATTCCTTTTACCTCTGTCGGCGGAAAAGGTTTGATCCCTGCCGGACGGCCGGACAATGTTATAATAAAGCATTCCGGTATCAGCCGGTCTGCCTGCGCATATCTTGCAGTTTGTGACGACTCACTTATCACTGATTCTGTACAGGCGTTAGTTCCGGCAGAAATTATATGACGGATTTGTTTATAAAAGCTTTGAAAGGATGATCTTATGATACGTTTGGATAAAATCAGAGAGATACTCAGCGGCTTTGAGGGGATATTTTACATAAACGGTCCCGAAACGCTTCCTCCGCCGCTTGAAAGTTCAGAAGAAGCAGAAGTACTTAAAATGATTTCCGATGGAAGAGAGGATCTTCGTGATGTGCTGATAACACACAATCTTAGACTTGTTGTATACATCGCAAAGAAATTTGAATCCTCAGGCGTAAACGTGGAAGACCTTATCTCTATAGGAACAATCGGACTTATCAAGGCAGTAAATACCTTCCGTCCGGAAAAAAATATCAAATTAGCGACTTATGCTTCAAGATGTATAGAAAACGAAATACTGATGTTTCTAAGAAAAAGCACCCAGCTGAAAAACGAAATATCCCTTGATGAGCCTATCAATGTAGATTATGACGGCAATGAACTTCTTGTTGCCGATACCCTTGGAAGCGATGCGGATACAGTAAATATTCACATTGAAAAAGAATCCGAACACCGGCAGCTATACAGTGCGGTCAACAGGCTTGGCGGAAGAGAACTAAAAATAATGGAGCTTCGTTTTGGACTGAACGGTGAAAAAGCCCATACCCAGAAAGAGGTCGCTGATATCCTCGGAATATCACAGTCTTATATTTCAAGGCTTGAAAAAAAGATCATCCGGCGGCTTCGCTGTGAAATGTCTGACCAGCCAAAAAGCGCATAATACGGAACAGACAATTTGCATATACGTTCCTTGATTATACGATTCGGCTGTATTCTGCCGCACGAACAGCAGAGAAAAATTAAAAGTTTCGCTCAAGCCTTTTCAAAGGCTTGCAGGACCAGGGCAGCACCCTGGTCGCTGCGGAGCAGCGAAACAAACGTCAAAATCCCTCGGCAAGGGGTGAATTTAAAAACAGTCCGGTGGACTGTTTTTAAAAAGGGGACGCCCTGGGAAAGAGGGCGTCCCCTTGCATCGTTCATAAAGAAGACTGACTCACTGCCGTAAGGCTGTGAACCTTATAATTTGCAAATTAAAAAATAACAGCTTTTACATCGTAAATACATAGGGATAATACGCTTTCTTGGTACGACAGCCCCATTTTTTTAATCCTCAGATTTTTTGTTGTTCAGGTTATCCATATTCTTTACGAATTTATACTCTGTTCCGGGTACAGGGAGTGCGCCTGTCTTTGCGATAACAAGCTGACGGCAGGTAACGATCTGAAAGCCTCTTGATTTCAGCTCCGGCACTATCTTTGCAACTGCCTCAGCTGTACAATCATATACCTCATGCAGACGGACAATATCCCCGTCTTTAACATTCTTCATAACATTGTCATATATCTTGTCGGCATCCTTCTCTTTCCAGTCACCTGAATCAATCGTCCAGTTATATGCCGGAATCCTCTCCTGCTTGCAAAGTGAAAGCACCTCTTTAGGAGTATCTCCTCCGGTTGTGCGGAAGGCTGTAGGTCTTCTGCCCGATACCTTTTTGATCTCTTCGCTCGCCTTTGTTATTTCCTCCAGATTTACTTCAGTACCGTATTTATTATGAGCCCATGTATGATTGCCAAGCTCCATACCAAGCTCTACCTTTCTTTTAAGATTGTCTGAATGTCCGGCTATATTCGCGCCTATCATGAAGAAAGTCGCCTTTGCGTTGTTTTCTTCAAGTACGTCAAGTATCTGCTCGCTTGCATCCCATCCGGGACCGTCATCAAATGTCAGCGCTACCATAGGCTTGTCAGGATCAATTATTTCGTCAGGAGTATTTCCCACCGGATCTGCTGAAACTGTATATACCTCGCTTGCGCTTTCATACTTTTCTCCGTTGCTGAGAATATAAGCGCACACTCTGAAATCATATTCCTGGTACATTTCAACATTGCTGAATTTTGCACTGCAACTGATACCGCCTGGTATATTCTGGCTGTCTCCTGTCGCAAAATTCTTATTATCCGCTTTCTTGTAATCGACTCTGAATCCGGCGGCTTTCTCATTAGGAGTCCATTCTATCTTTATGCTTCCGTCCGAATCCGTACTCAGTGCAGTAACAGACGGCTTTGAAGGCAGTGTAAACGTTTTTATTATGCTATAGTCAGAAGTATATTCATTGCTTCCGAAATAAGGAGTCACATACAGGCTGTAGGTTTCTCCCTGTTCAAGACCTTCAACGGTACATTTTGTCTCTTTAGAATCCTGCTCCACCTTATATGTGTCGGACTGCGGATGCTTTACATACACCTTGTAGCCTTCTGCACTGTTTGTTTTTTTCCACTTCAAAGAGACACTTTTTTCAGTCGTGCCGACTACTTCAACACCTTCAACAGCTGTCAGCTGTACAGCAGCCGCATTATCTGATGAACCGGCTGAAGAATTTCCACTCTTGTCCGGATCGCCGGAAACTCCGCTGTCTCTGGCAATGATTATCACTACAGTCACTATTGCGATCAGAATAACTGCAATCGTTGTTATGGACAAAATAAGCTTTGTCGTATCCATCTCCGAAAAAAACTCTATAATCTTCGGTTTCTTTTTGCGTTTAATTCTTCTTGTCTGCCCCATATATACACTCCCTTGTAAAATCTTGCTTATTTTTCCGGTCACTGAAATTATACCGGATTTTTATATTATACTACTTTTGTTACGTTCTGATTATTCTTAAAAAGAATAATTACAGCATTGTTATATACAGACTAAAAAAGGACTGCCGCATAAAAACACAACAATCCTTTTAAAACTGATTAATTATTTTGAATACATAGCCGTCTCAGCAAAAAGCTTTTTAAGTCTCTCAACCGCCGTAATTGTTTTTTCTCTGTCGCCGAACGATGTAAGACGGAAGAAGCCCTCGCCGTTTTTGCCGAAGCCTGCACCAGGAGTTCCTACAACATTAGCCTTAGTCAGAAGAAGATCGAAAAATTCCCATGATCCCATTCCCTTCGGACATTCAAGCCAGATGTAAGGTGAATTTTTTCCGCCGGTATAATATATGCCAAGCTCATCAAGTGCGTCAGAAATAATCCTTGCATTCTCCTGATAATAACGTATATTCTCTCTTATCTGATTCTGCCCCTCTTCGCTGAATACAGCAGCAGCAGCGCACTGAACAGGCCATGAAACACCGTTGAATTTTGTTGCCTGTCTGCGGTACCAGAGCTTATATATGTTATGTCCGTCACGCTCAAGCTCCTTCGGTATAACAGTATATCCGCATCTTGTGCCTGTGAAGCCTGCTGTCTTTGAAAGAGAACAAAATTCTATTGCACATTTTTTTGCGCCCTCAACTGCAAATATCGTTCTCGGAACATCCTCAGTTACAAAAGCTTCATAAGCACTATCATACAGGATAACAGCGTCATTCTTCAAAGCATAATCTATCCACGCTTTAAGCTCCTCTGCTGTATAAGCAGCACCTGTAGGATTATTCGGCGAACACAGATAAATGATATCAGCATGTACGCTTTCATCCGGCATAGCCTTGAAGTTATTTGACTTATTGCAGTCAGCATATATTATTTTCCTGCCTGACATTATGTTTGAATCCACATAAACAGGATAAACCGGATCAGTAACAAGGACTGTATTATCCTTATCAAAAATATCTCCTATATTGCCGCAGTCGGATTTAGCGCCGTCCGATATAAGTACCTCGTCAGCTGAAATATCCGCGCCAAGCTTCTTATAATAATCTGACACTGCCTCTCTTACAAAAGCATAGCCTTCATAATCAGGATATCCCTTGAATGTTTCCTTTGCCGAAAGATCATCTGCACCCTTCTTCATAGCGTCAATAACGACAGGTGCAAGAGGAAGTGTTACATCTCCGATACCAAGACGTATAACATCCTTATCAGGATTTTTTTCACGATAGTCCTGAACTCTTTTTGCTATCTCAGCAAAAAGATAATTCGGAACAAGATTGTCAAAATTACTGTTAATTTTCATAATCATTTCCCCCTCATATTACACTGATATTTTACTTGACAACAACCTTGCACATAGCTTCTTTGCCGTTGAAGGTACGCACCGTCACATAACAGGTACCGGCTTTAAGTGCTGTGAAATTACCAAGCTTTCCCATGCTGTTTATCTTAACGATTGATGTATTGCTGCTGGTCCATGTACGGTTAAACGCAGCCGATCCGGATGGAATTGTTGAAACAAGCTCCTTTGTCTCCCCAACCTTCATTGTAACAGAATAAGTGTTGAGAGTGATCTCCGAAGGCGCCGGTTTTACGTTTATGGTACAGCTTGCCTTCTGGTCATTGTAGGTTTTTACCGTAACCTTTGCACTGCCTGCTTTTACCCCTTCAAATCCTGAGATCCAGTCTTTCTTGTACATCTTGACAATTGCTTCATTGCTGCTCTCATACAGCCTTTCTGCACATCCCTGTGTGCTGTCAAGAGACAAACCAAGAGATGCCTTTTCGCCTATACCAATATTTATCGAGCTTTTTTCCATACTCACAAAAACCGGCGGTGCTTTTACAACAACCTTGCATTTTGCGGATTTCCCGTCATATGTTCTGACAGTGATCTCCGCAGTGCCTTCGGACAAACCCACAAAGGTACAATCCCATGAGGAAGGAACTATCTGAACAATATCACTGTCAGAGGATACATATGTTCTCGCAGAGGACGCTGCCCCTGCATTTACAGCACTTGATATTGTTGCCCTTTCTCCTACGCCGATAGTTATTCCTGTCTTGTTAAAAGAAATGCTTTTTGGTGCTTCCTTTACAGTTACATTACAGCTTGCTGTTTTTCCGTTATATGATTTTGCAGTAACAACCGCTGTTCCTGTCTTGTGAGAGGAAATGCGGCACTTTCCATCCACTATGGAAACAGAAGCTACTGATGGATCAGATGAAGTGTATGTAACACCGAAAAGGTCGTCTCCGTCAGGTGTTCTTGCAGTAAGATACCATGATTCGCAGTATCCAAGAGTAACCGATCCGCTCGAAAGCAATACACCGCTTGGTTCTTCCTTTACAGTGACTTTGCACTGGGCTGTTTTTCCTGTACTTTCACTGGCTGTTATTACAGCCGTACCTTCAGCATTTGCAGTAAGTTTGCCGTCTTTCACAGACACTACATCCGGGTCTGAGCTTGACCATATTACATTATTATCAGCAAGATCAGGTCTTACACTCACCTGGAGCGTCCTGTTTTCAGAAACACCCATTGTCATTTCCTGTGCATTCATGCTGATGCTTGTTTCCATAAATATTATGCTGACATCATCCTCAAGAGCTGCCGCCGCTGCCGGAGAATTTTCCAGACATACCACAGTTCTGTCTGCTTCACCGTTATTGAAGGGACTGACACCAAATTTAATGACATTGTTGCTCAGATATATTTTTTTAATAGTTTTGTTGTATGCAAAAGCAAGATCGCCTATTTCCTTAACAGTTACCGGCAGACTGCATTCCTCGCTTGTACCGGAATACGGAACACAAACTAATTTCTGCATATCCTTACTGAAAACAAAATTATTGACAGAGGTAAACCAGGGATTATCCTTTGACACTGAGAAAAAGCGAAGATCCTCCGCCGGAAAAAGACTGCTTGCTGTCATATATCTCAGAGTAGAGGGTATTATCAGCTTTCTGACATTTGTACCTCTGAGTGCACCGTCAGCCACTGCAAACGTACCTTCCTTTATATCCAGTGTGCGGATAGTATTTACGTTTCCTTTGCTGCCGTAAAGAATGCCGCCAATATATATGAAACCATCTGCCTGATCATTAAACCATTTTGTATTATCAAGAGAACCAATGCCTACGGAAATGACAGATGAAGGAAGATTCACCGTACCAAGAGAAGTACAGTCCGCAAATAATTCTGCTGGAATACGGCTTATACCGTCCTCAATAGATACAGAGGTAAGGGACGTACAGTTACTGAAAGCACCGTCACCTATATATTCACTGTTGTATATATTTACGCTCTTAAGCTTGCTGCTTCCGGCAAAAGAATAATCACCTATTCTTCTGACTTTTGAAAGATCAAGCCTGCTTATATTTGAACCGTAAAAAGCTCTGTCACCTATAGCTGTGACTTTCGACGGCAAAGTGCAGGCATCGGTTTTTGCCCTCGGATATGCAACAACTGTACTTCCGTCCTTTGTAAGGAGCATGCCTCCTGACGCTTTGAAATAAGGATTTGAGCTGTTCACACCAAAATATTCAAGTCCTTCGCATCTTGAAAAGGTGTCTCCGGTTATATCAGATACCCCCGCACCTAAGAAAACACTTTCTATATCTGAACTGCGGAAAGCATCTTCTCTTACAGAGATCGTTTTTGACGGCACCTTTATCATACCTTCTGCGCTGTCCGGACAAAAGATCAGAGTACTCAGATCTTTCGTAAAAAGCATTCCGTCTTTCACGGTAAAGCTTTGGTTATTTATATCAACATTTATTTCACTTATTCTGATTCCCTCAAAAGCCTGCGGCTGTATATCACGAATATTCTTCCCTATATACAGAGAGTAAGCTTCTGATGAAAGCTCAGCGTGCCATTTATTCATAGGCGCTGACTGTATTACTGTAACCTCTCTGCCATCGTATTCTTCGGGAACAGTTATCTCATCCGTATGGGAATTTTCACTTATTATCTCGCTGACAGCAAGCGTTCCGTCTTCATTTTCCTGATAACAGAACATATCCGACAATGACATATCTCCTGCCAGCGCTTTAGCAGTAACGCCCGGGTGAGGTACAAAACCGATAGTTTCCGCACCTGCTGCTGCTATAGTAATTACTAATGCTGCCGCTGTTATTTTTTTGAATACGGCACTGCTAAACATCATTGATCCCCTCCTGAACAATTAATAAACCATGACCAGATACCATTATAACATATTTGTTACCGTTTGAGACATAAAATTTAATATTATGTCATCCCAAAACTGATTTTTTTACCATTTAACTAATTTTATAACCTGATAAACTGCAATTAATTGTCAGTATTCATATTATATTCTATGGTAATTTATGACAGAAATAAAAAACATAATCCTGCGCTCTGATTATTGCAATATGTGAAGTCAATATGTTATAATGGTAAAAATCAGAGATGATTTGAAGAATTTCACGTGAAAATATTAAAGCAAGGAGCTGTTTATATTATGAAAAATACAGTCGCCGGCAGAAAAATCAACAGATATATGATAGGCACATGGGGCTGGGGCACCGGTACAAACGGCGCTAAAATCGTATTCGGCAAAAACTATCCCGAAAGTCAGCTCAGAGAAACATTCGACGCTGCCTTCTCAAAAGGCTTCGATCTGTGGGATACTGCGGAAGTATACGGAAACGGAACGTCGGAAAGGCTTCTCGGCAATATTATAAAAAACAAGGATGTAATGATATCTACCAAGCATTTCCCGGGCAGACGTTACAGCAGCGGAGAAAACAGAATAGCACTCAAAAACAGTCTCGAACGTCTCGGCAGAGATAAGGCTGATATTTACTGGCTTCACTCCCCTGTGAATCTTGAAGAAAATATGAAGGAGCTTGCCGGACTTTATA
Source organism: uncultured Ruminococcus sp. (assembly GCA_902766305.1). GTDB lineage: Bacteria > Bacillota > Clostridia > Oscillospirales > Acutalibacteraceae > UBA1213. Next base: position 9,662 of record CACXDE010000023.1, read on the forward strand.
AGGAAGGTCTTATCGGAATGATAGGTCTTTCAAACGGCAATACAGAACAGATACGTCTTTCTGAGGTAATACTTAAAGAAAACGGCGCATCATTAGGAGCAGTACAGAATCATTACAGTCTGCTTGCAATGGAGCGTGAAGCGCCTGCGCTTGAATACTGCCTGAGCCATAATATACTGTTCTTCGGATATATGCTTCTTGAGCAGGGCGCTCTTTCAGGACATTATGACGCTAACAATCATTTTCCGCTTTTATCCGTAAGAGGGATGAGCTTCGGAAAATCAAAATTCGCAAAAATACAGCCGCTTATAGATTATATTCGTTCCCTGGGCGCGAAATACAGCATAGACCCGTCGCAGATTCCGATAGCTTGGGCTGTCAGCAAACGTGTTATACCTATAATCGGTCTGACAAAACCTTCTCACGCCGAAGCTCTTGCAAAGGGGACTGAAATAACTCTGCGTCCTCACGAAATAAAACAGCTTGAAACACTTGCGCTTGAATCAGGAGTAAAATGCAAGGGCTTCTGGGAATGAGAACATTTGTCCTTATTACATTTCTCTCACTGATTCCCATTAAGAGGTGATTTCGTGGCATCACTTTACAGAGTGCCGATAACAGAACTGTATAAAGTAGGAAAAAGAAAAGCCGCACTTTTTCAGCGTCTCGGAGTAATAACAGTAGGAGATTTGCTCAGACTTTATCCCCGTACCTATGAGGACTGGAGAGACCCTTACAAAATATCCGAAGCACCTGTCGGCGAAGCCTGCTGTATCGGCGGATATATAGAACAGGCTCACCAGCCGGCAAGAATCAGAGGCGGTATGACTTTATTTAAAATGACGGTTTGTGATGGTATCGACCATATGACAGTAACTTTCTTTAATCAAGGATATTTGTACGAAAAGTTTTCCGGAGGAGGAGAGTTTCTCTTTTACGGTGTACTGAAACAGAACGGTCATTTCTATGAAATGGCGTCACCGTCCGTGTCTGACATGAACAGTGCGGGTATACATCCGGTCTATCCCCAGACTGCCGGACTACCTTCAAAGCAGATAGAAGATGCTGCAAGTCAGGCTGTCCGTATGCTGCCTCCAAAAATGAACGATCCTATCCCTGAGGAAATATTGAAAAAATATTCTCTGTGCAGTCTGGATTTTGCTATAAGGAACATACATTTTCCGAAAACACGGGATGATATTGAAAAAGCTAAGAACAGACTTGCTTTTGAAGAATTGCTGATACTTCAGCTTGGCATGGGAAAGCTTAAGGGCGGAAGACAGATATCTGTATCAGAGCAAAACCGAATAACGCAGGACTATACGGAGGAATTTTTCTCACTTCTCCCCTTCTCCCCCACATCGGCTCAAAAAAGAGCAGTTTCTGACTGTATAAGGGATATGAAAACAGCTAAGTATCCTATGAACCGCCTTATACAGGGAGATGTCGGATCAGGAAAGACAGCTGTTGCAGCAGCCGTATGCTATAATGCGGCAAAAAACGGTATGCAGTGCGCCTTCATGGCGCCGACTGAAATACTTGCACGTCAGCATTACAATTCACTTACAGAACTGCTTAAAGACAGCGGAATAAATACCGCACTTCTTACTGGTTCGGTAAAGGGCAAGGCAAGAAAGGAAATACTCTCATCGCTTGAAAGCGGAGATATCAACCTTGTTATAGGTACACATGCTCTCATTTCTGACAATGTTGTATTCAGAAGATTAGGGCTTGTTATTACGGATGAACAGCACCGTTTCGGTGTAGCACAGCGAAGCGCTCTTATCTCAAAGGGTGAAAGTCCTCATATAATGGTAATGTCTGCCACACCTATACCACGAACTCTTGCTCTTATGATCTTCGGCGACCTTGATCTTTCAGTGCTTGATGAACTTCCCCCCGGAAGGCAAAAGACTGATACTTTCCTTATCGACAGCGCAAAGCGTGCGAGAGCTTACGGCTTTATAAGAAAGCATATCAATGACGGTCAGCAGTGCTATATAGTCTGTCCTCTCGTGGAACAAAGCGAAGTAATGGAACTGGAATCTGCACAGGAATATGCTCAAAAGCTGGAGCATTCAGCGCTGAACAGCTGCCGAACCGCTATACTCCACGGCAAAATGAAACCCAAGGAAAAGGAAAGTGTAATGAAAGCTTTTTCTGAGGGAGAAATTGATATACTTATATCTACTACTGTTATCGAAGTCGGCGTAGATGTTCCTAACGCAACGATTATGTTTATAGAAAATGCTGAAAGATTTGGTCTGTCGCAGCTTCATCAGCTGAGAGGAAGAGTCGGACGGGGAAAAGAAAAATCATACTGCATACTTGTTTCAGACAATCAGAGTGATACGACAAGACAGCGGCTTTGCGTAATGTGCAAAACAAACGACGGCTTTAAAATTGCTGATGAAGACCTCAGACTCAGAGGTCCGGGAGATTTTTTCGGTTCAAGACAGCACGGTCTTCCGGAGCTTAAGGTGGCAAGTATGTCAAGCATGGAAATACTTGACATAACTCAGGAAGCAGCCGCAATGATACTTAAGGACGATCCCCTTCTCACAAAACAGGAACACCGGGGGCTTTATTTTGAAACCCAGCGTCTCTTCTCTAAAGCCGGAGGGGAACAGCTGCAATAATATTATCGGAGGTAATTATAATGGAAAACTTTGAAAACGTAAAAAAGAATCTTATAGAAACAAACGAAAAAAATTTTGGTCAGGAAATACGTGAGGAATATGGAGAGGAAGTATACGAAGCTACCAATGATATTCTGAACGGTCTTACCGAGGAACAATGGCTCAATTCAGAGAAGCTCAGAGTACAGGTAGAAGAAATGCTCAAAGAACTTGCTCCGGGTGGAGATCCCGAAAGCGAAAAGGCTCAGGAAATGGCAAAGCTTCATGGACAGTGGGCAAGAACCTTCTGGGCGGAGGGTACATATTCTCCGGAAGCTCACCTCGCACTTGTTGAAATGTATGTAAATGACGAAAGGTTCAGAACCTATTACGAGAATATAGTGTCCGGCGGCGCACAGTTCCTTCGTGACGCTGTTGCAAAGTATACAGAATAATAAACACAGAAGCAGTCCGGATAGTTTTTCGGACTGCCTTTTTTTGTCAGTGTAAAAAATATGATAAAAAGTTTGTTGAAAATTCTTTATAAAAAACGCAGAAAAATATTGATTTATTTTTTTTGATTTAGTATAATATCAATATAAGTCTGTAATAACTTTTATGCGGCAGACTTGTTTCTCTTGGCGGTGTTTTGATTTTTCGCTTTGATCACACTTCAAGCGTTCTTCGAAACATCTTTATTTATTCATTTTCACTATATTTCGCTTTACTCAAAGCGTTAATTTGTAGGTTTTATGAACAAAATTGTAAATTAAGCCATAAAATAAATAAAAATTTCGTCATAACTATTGAAAATTCATTAATTATTTAGTATAGTATTATATGGTGGCTGCACAGGTCTGATTGAGTCAGGATCGGATGCAGCGGCGGAGAGATATATGTGGTAATGTCCGCATATTATTGTCCCTCAAATGGGACATAAAATCGTATAATTTCAGAGGGGAATTTGGAAAATGTATACTACCACGATTTTTGAAATTCCACAGAAGGCGGTGAGAATAAATGCAGTGTACAAATTGCGGCAGTGAATGGAAAACAAGTGCCCGTACAAATGTTATTATCAGATGCCCGTTCTGTGGAGCAGAACTGGAACAGAAAAAGGAAGATAAGCTTACTTTTCAGAATGCCAAGGAAGCGCTGAGATACATCATCAAGACTTACGGCGTTGATGTAATATTTGACGGACTTCAGCTGAAAACGGCACTTGACGAATTTATTCCGGATCTGAAGCAGGAACGCAAGGTATTTATGGATGCGTATGAGTACGGCATCTGCAATGCGCTTTATCTGGCTCACGAAGAACCTGAGATAGATAAATGTATCGCTATACTGCAGTCGATCAAGGTTCTTACTCAAGAGGCTTGTATGGCAGAAAAATGGGCTTGCTACGTTGTAGAAACGTATGTATATGCCCTTAACTGGAACGTACCTATGTTCGGTATTACTCCGAATATACATATGTACCAGATCCCTGAGAGCATTCATGAATCCGGTGATAACGGCAAGGGCGAACCTATGATGATCCAGTCA
>CACXDE010000024.1 GCA_902766305.1 uncultured Ruminococcus sp.
CCGTACAGAGATATATCAGATATCAGATCCTAATAATCTTTCTACATGTATTTTTGAGGACGGCGTTGCATGGGTAACCGTGGCAACAGATGATAGGATTGCCGGTGATGTTGCGCTGATTAATTCATTGGGTGAGATTCTGTATTTCAAAGCAGATAATAATGAGGACGAATCATTAATGACAACCCCATTCTGCAATGGATTGGCTGCTGTTTATTACACAAATGAACGGTACCAATCAACTCCGGAGTTTGTTATTGTAAACACAAGCGGCAAAGAAGTGTATTCCAGTTCGGACGAAAATACGTTTTTAAGCGGATGTGATGCTAACGGAAATTTCTATATTACAAAGCATGATTCAGGATTTGACCATGATTCATATTTCCTTTACGTATTTGATTCAAATTTGGATTTTAGGGAGTTGAATATTGAAGTTACGAATGATTTTTCAAAACGCTTTAGCAGTACTATCGGAATATCAGATGATTTGTTGTATTTCTCCGACTATTACGGTTATCTGAATCTGAAAAAGAAATGCTGGTTTAGCGGCGGAATAAGCGATATGGCTGCAACAGCTTCTAACGGCAAAACAACCGTTATAGAAAACCGTGGAGAATATTATTTGGTTTCAAGCGATTTTTTAGGTGATGTAACTTCTCTGGAAGATATTGGGTCATTACTTAACAAAGGTCGTTCAATCAATGTTTCAACCATTAATCAAAGAAACGATATAGTAAAAACAGATGATTCTTTAAACATTATTCGCTGGTATTATTCTTCATGGAGAGAAGGTAGTTTTTATAGGGAATACTGTCGAAAAGAAGATCAATATCGTGTGAGATATCGTGAATATTTAGATACAGACGGAAATGTGATTTTTGAGTTTCCGACATTCGCCGATGGTGTAGAATATACGGGAATTGATGATTTTTCCGGGGATTATGCCGCGATTTACTTAAAGGGCGTGGACGGAAACCAATACGTATCCATTGTTGACGGAAACGGAAAAGCGCAGTATGATCCGATTCAGATAGATGGGGATGAGTGGTTTTCTTGCGGCGGCTATATTTTCGTTTATTTGAAGTCAGATGATTCTTTTGATATTATTACGCCTGAGGGTACGCATAAAAAACTGGGTGACGATCTTTCGGGAATAGAAAAAGCAAAGGTCATTCACACCGGAAAATACGGCAGATTCAAAATTGCAGTAGGAGCAGGTTATGTATATTATTGCAAAATTGCTGACACTTTCTCTGGCAGAAGGAAATCTACCTATTTCTCCGTTGACGGAAGCCAACAGATTTCTGAATTAACAGCAAATTATAACAGCGACGACAGCTTGGTAAAGAATGATCCCGGGTACAACACAGTTGTCAATTCCTAATAATGAACAAATAAGAATGGATAAAGTCAATAATATAATTTAATAATATATTGTGAAATGGAGGTAATGATGTGAAAAAAGGAAAAATATTCTTAATGGTTTCATTGTTGTGTTTGTTAGCTGGTTGCAGCAAAACGGATTATTCAAAATCTGATGAGGGTATGGTTCACTATCAATCAGAAGGTAGGACTTCATCTCTGAACGAAAAAACAATGTACACATATTCTTCGCATGAAGATGATTCGGTCAGGTACGAAATCGGTGACCAAGATGAATACTTCTATAGCGGAAAAAGATACTACATAGATAAAAACAGATTTTTCCAGAAATTTGTTGAGGATGAAGATGGTAATTCTTTGGGAGAACTGCCTTTAGGCAGGGGTACGTGGATCGGTTATTCGCATTATCTCTGCGGTTTTAACACTGAAAACGGTGTTCTGAGAATTGCCGATTTAGATAAAAGTCTTGATGAGTGCATCGTATATGAGGAGGATCTTAACAAGTACTTCTCTGCCGACGAATTAGCACAATCTTTTGACGGAGTTACATCGGGTGGTTTCCTTTGCGCTATGAATGGATGGATTTATTTTGCCACCTCTCCCATTTCTGTTGATCATTTTATTCTAATGAGAGTGCGTTACGACGGAAGTGACAAGGAAATATTGAGCGATGGTTCTCGATATGAGTTCACAGGCAGGGGATTCCCAAAAGCAACGCATGTAGTTGACGGCGTAATTTATACACCCGTATATGACAACGCAAAAGAACAGTATTCTTACGCGAAGATAGTCGATAATTCGGTCAATGTTTTTTCGTGCACCTCGGATTATTATTGGTCAATTTTTGAGAGTGATTGGACGTTGTGATGAAAAATGTTTTTCGAAAAATCGAATTGAAAGGAAGCGTATTCGTCATGGCGGTGAATCGCTAACGAAAAAAGGAGAGTTTAATATGAAAAAGAATTGTAACTATTCAGAACAACAAAAAATTGTATACCTGCACAAAAGAAATTTTGAAATATCGAATAGCAGGTATGCAGA
>CACXDE010000025.1 GCA_902766305.1 uncultured Ruminococcus sp.
TAGTTGAGATTCTTGACTCAGACTCACTGTACATGGATATAGTTAATTACAGAGTAAGTGATTTTATGGAGCACAATACGGATTGCAGAGAATGTGAGTACCGGACAATGTGTTGCGGAGGCTGCCGGGCCGTGGCCTTGAATACAACTCCTGATGACTATTTAGGTAAAGATATGGTCGCATGTGAGTTTTTTAGAGGTGGATGGAAGAAAAGAGTTGACGAGCTGCTTAATAAACTTGGAGTTGGAGCTTAACAATAGTATTTGAGGATTTTTTGATTTTATAAAAATTTTACAATAAGTAGTCAAAATCTTTACATTTATTCACACATACGGAACGCTTGGTTCTATACACTCTATATTAAAGAAGCTTGCAGAAAGCACCATTTAAGGAGGAAAGCATCATGAGTATTGAAACCAGTAATAAGATATTAAAAGTAACGGGTATTATCACTTTGATCTTTGGAATTCTCGGTGTGATTGCGGGAATCGTACTTATCATAGGAGCACGTGCTCTTGGCACTGTTGCTGATGTAGCACCTGGCGAAGAGGAAGCAGCAGCTGCAGTTGGTATGGGGGCGACATCTCTTATTGTTGGTATAATTTTATTGATATCCAGTATAGTTGAGATTCTTGAGGGATGGTTCTCAGTTAGGGCTTCAAAGGACAACGCCAAAATCATGCCGGCATGGATATTTGCAATTTTGGGAGTTATAGGCAGTATTGGAACTCTCATATCAACCATTGGAGATGATGCAAAAGGTGTTGCCGGTGCAATAGTTGGTGTTGCACTTTCTATACTGATCTTTATAGCTGCCAATACGATAAAGAAATCAAATGGGTAATATTGTGTAACAATTAATGATGACAAAAATGGGCGTTTACCAGATGTGGAATTAATACATAGGGGAAACGCCCTGTGTTTTACTAAAGATTCGATATTTAAACCTAGGAACGGGGAAATGTATATCAGATTGACAGAAAAAGCAGTCCTTCGAGGCTTGCTGGTAAGTGGGTGTGCCACTGGATCCACAATAACTAAATACTAAATGATTGACGATTTAAAGTGTCAATGTTGTACAATTGTACTATGATAATTAGATCATAGAGGTGATTCTTTTGAAAGGTTTAGTGGCATCGAATTTTAGGCGAATACATAAAGGGCTGCTATTTGATATTATTATTATGATAGTAAGTCCTTTATTAATATTGTTGTTTGGGCAGCTCCTCAATTATCAGATGATTGATGACGGGTATGCTGCAAGTGAGATTACTATGAGCAGCGTGACGCAGTATTCCAGCGTGACTACAAAGTTTCTCTATGTAATTGAAATCTTCAGGTACTGTGGGTCAGCGCTTTGCTATTTACTTGTTATAAGCGGACTCGATGAGGTATTAAAACTTTCTGCCTCGTATAATAATTCCAGAAGAGGCTTTCTTACGCTGATCCTGGTAAATGCAATTGCACTTACAATTAAAATAGTATCTTTGATAACCGGTGAAGGGGACTTCTATGCATGGTCTGAATCGCTGTATGCAGTTATAGATTTTCTGATAAAGATAGTCCTTGGAGCCTCTTTATTTATGTTGCTTCGTGGAAACATGGATGTGCTTCGCAGCATAGGAGAGGAAGTGGCAGTGTATCGAAATCAGACCCTCTCTATGAGAGTTGCTATTTCTTTTCCTATACTCGGAATCGTAATTCTAGCTGACCATTTTGCTCCGGAAATGCCGTTGGGGGTCACAGTAGTCGTTTTTGTTTTTATGGTTTTTGTCTGGATATATACGTTTATAGCATATTTACGGGGATGTTTATGTGCCAGGGAAGTAGCAAGGATAGTTTCTGTTATCTCTGAAGAGGTCATATCATGAATGCAATAATAGCTTGCAATTTGATACTGGACAGCTGCGGTATATTGATCCTGCTGCTTCTTCTGATACCGGCATATGTTAAGAAAAATATCGGCGAAAAGAATAATCTTAGAGGGCGATTTCTTATATATGCCATGGCGGTCCATTACTATGTCTTATTTATCAATCTGATAGGGAACCTATGTATATTTTTTTTTTTTTTTTTGCAGGTTGAGATTGTATGTGACGCAATGTCGCGAATTTTTATATATTTTTCTGTTGCGATAATAGCAGTAAGTATATTTTGCGATGAGAATAGTAATCTAACAATTCCTCATGGATGTGATATTCCGGTAAGGCAGATAGCATGCATGGTAATTCCAATGATATTTGCTTTCTGCATATCTCTTTTTCTCCCTAAACTGCATTTATACTCTGTTGCATGGTCTGTTTCACTTAATCTGATCTACTATATGAACCTTATAGATACGCAGGAGCGGCTTGAAGAGGAAGAGAGAAAGCTTGAGTTATCCAGGGCGGCTCAGATGGCAATTCAGATGCAGCCTCATTTTGTTTTTAATACGTTGTCTTCCATTAAAACATTATGTCGTACAGATCCGGAGGCTGCAGAAGAAAGCATTGATAATCTGGCAGGGTATCTTAGGGGCAATATTGATGCGCTTTCCTGTGAGGGCTTGATACCCTTTGACGAAGAGATGCGACATATTCATCAGTACGTAGCATTGGAGCATGCCGATCCGTCACAGAGTTTTTCTTTTGATTATGAGCTTAATGTCAGGGATTTTTCCGTACCACCATTATGTGTTCAAACCTTGGTAGAAAATGCGGTAAAGCATGGAGCACTTGTGCATCGCGATGGTACTGGAAAAGTGTTTATGTCTACGGATATGTTGGGTGATTATATTCAGATTGTTATTACTGATAATGGACCTGAACATGTGGACCTGACTGATGCTCAGAAGCAGAAAAAAGGAATTGGTATCAGTAATACAAAGAAACGCCTTCAGGCACTATGTGATGGGAGCTTGTCAATCAGTTCAGATAGTCAGGGAACAAAGGTGGTAATAATGATTCCACAAAAGGGGAGGACGTAAATGTACACGCTCACTGTAGATGACCGCGAACTGACGGTCAAACTATTGCTTTCGATATTGCGAAAACTTGATCCGAAAGGAACACATATAGGTGCCACAAGTCCTGAAGAGGCACTTAGACAGATAAAAGACCGACAAGTTGATGTAGCATTTCTTGATGTTGAAATGCCGGGGGAGGTTAATGGCCTTGACCTGGGACGAAGGCTTAGGCAGATTTACCCAAAGCTTAACATTGTCATTATCACAGGACATAAGGAATATGCCATAGAAGCTTTTGAACTGGACGCAAGCGGGTACTTGCTTAAACCTATAACCGAAGGCGCAGTGGAGCATCAACTGTCAGTGCTGAGATTTGAACAGGAGAATAAGGAAGAGGGAAAGCCAGGGGGAAAGGTTAGAATCAGATGTTTTGGTACTTTTGAGGTTTTCCATAACGGAGTTCCGGTAGACTTTTCTTATTCCAAGAGTAAGGAACTTCTTGCCTGTCTGGTGGATCGACATGGAGCTATGTGTTCTAATGATACAATGATTGGTTGCCTCTGGCCGGATGAACCGGCTAATCAACAGACCAAGGCAAGAATAAGAAAATATGTTAAGGATCTGAGGGATACGTTTGCCTCAGTTGGTATAGAGGACATTATACGACATAAAGACCGTGTGGGTGTAGGAATTGATATTTCTAAGGTGGACTGTGATTATTACAGGTTTCTGGAGGGTGATCCGGGAGTAACCCATGCTTTTAATGGTAAATACATGATTCAATATTCTTTTGCTGAAGAAACAAGAGCTGAGCTTAATCGGCATAAGCAGGATTTTAATGAAGAGTCATCGATAGAATAGAAAAATGTGAAATCTGAAAGATTAGCGTATGAGCAGAAAGGATCAGGGCTATGGAAGAGAAAAAGATTATGACAATGCCAATGAAATTCTTTTGGAGCGTAGTTATTGTCTGTATTCTTGGTATAATTATTGGTTCGGTATGGGATTTTAACATCAATGTGGCACTTGCCAATAAAACTGATATTGGAGCTTTTTTTGCAACATACGGTTCCTACTTTTCTTACTGTCTGTATCCGGCTGCCGGAGCATGTTTTTTTGTGGGACTAAAGAAAAAAGGTGAGAAATATAACATGCTGGCATGGGTGCTTGTTATTTTGTGCTGGTTTATGGCTGTATATTATTCAAACAGTTACAACGGAAAAACTGTAAGAGCTCTTTTTAACTATACAGCAGGTGAAAGCTCACCGTTTCTTTCGATTCTAAGCTGGCTGTTCTGGGCGGTGCTTTATGGATGGGTGCCTTTTGTAGTAGTAAGGCTCCTTAACGATGCAGATCCGGATAAGCTTATTGCGGTAGGAGCTGCCATCATTGTAGCCGGTATTGCAGCTGATAATGTAAATTTATGGCTTAAGCAGGTCGGTTCAAGACCCAGATACAAATACCTGATAACTCTTGATGATCCCATGAGTGAATTCAGGAACTGGTGGCAGATGATACCTAATCTGGCAGGAAGTGATGACAGCTTCAAGAGCTGGCCTAGTGGAAACATGACTATAGCCAGTATGATGTTTGCGCTTCCGATGCTGACTGATGTATTTAAAAACAGGAGCGAAAGAAAGAACATAGTAGCTTTTGTGATCGCTTGCATATTTGTAATAGTCTATGGATATAACCGCATTCATATGACCAATCATTTTTTGACTGATGTATGTTTTGGAACACTCATCACATATCTGATCTATAGTGTGATAAGCACGGCATTCATGAAGGTGGCGAAATCGTGATTATGTAGATGTGAAAAGGATACAGGAGCAAGGCTTTATGAAAAAAAGAATGAGTCTTATAAGTATGTTACTTATTGGCACTTTAATGACTGCAGCTTTAACTGGCTGCGGAAAAGATGCATCTGAAACTAATAACAGAGAGTCGATAAATCAGGTATCTCTTTTACAGGGGCTGACATTTGGTGATTACAATGGAAGTCTGTCAGCAAAAGAAGTGAAAGCTCTGGGTGATACTGGAATAGGCACCTTTGATGGCCTTAATGGTGAGCTTGTAATGTTAGACGGTGTGATATACAGAGCAGCCGGAGATGGAAGCGTTGAAGCAGTACCGGATACGGAGACCATTCCCTTTTGTGATGTGACTTTTTTTGATAATGATAAAAGTCAAACACTTACAGATGTTCAGGACATTGATGCTCTGAAAGGAGCTCTTGATCAGAAGGTAAATGAATTTGGCAGCAACCGCTTCTACATGGTCAGAATAGACGGCACATTTAAAGAAATGAATGTTCGCAGTGAACTTGCTCAGACAAAACCTTATGAGCCTCTTGCAAAGGTGCTTGAAACAGATCAGACCTTCTTTGATTACACTGATATAAAAGGGACAGTTGTTGGATTATATTGCCCGGCATATATGGACAGGCTCAATGCTGTTGGATGGCATTTCCATTTTGTTTCGGATGACAGAAAATATGGCGGACATATGCTGAATCTAAAATTCGACAGCACAGAAGCAAAGTGGGATTATACTGACGGCTTTTCCATGGTGCTTCCTGAAAACGAAATGTTTAATGACTTTGACCTTACTGTAGATCAGTCAGATGATATAAAGAGGGTAGAGACCGGGGACGGTGAGTAATAGGCAAGTATGATAATATATCGGTTTTGGCTGATTATTAAAGAAAATGTATGGTGTACCAAAATATTAGTGGAATATTAGCGGATTGTTACTTTACATGCCAATATTGCACTGATATCATTACAAGGCTGACGTGGGATTCCAGTAAAACAGCATTGTATGAATTGAATTGTCGCTTGCTTGAAGCAATTCAAATCGGGGGATTGGAGGGGTAAACCATGTTAGAAATATTAAAAGCGAGGTTTCAGGATAATAA
>CACXDE010000026.1 GCA_902766305.1 uncultured Ruminococcus sp.
CAAGACTGATTTGGGTGCGCAGGCTCTGCGCCGGGCGGTGCTATTCCGTAAATTCACTGGCGCAGAGAACGATTCACAAATGTTACGTTTTACAATGAAGTAGTGCAAGACTGATTTGGGAGCGCAGGCTCTGCGCCGGGCGGTGCTATTCCATTTTTGTTTCACCAAAGATGATACTTATCGCTGCCAACTATAATTTTACACTTAGGCTATAAATTTACACTTAGTGGAGATTTGTCAAAAATTGAAATAATTCACGATATATTTATGAGGTTATAAAGAATTGTTTATCATTATTGTATATTGTTATTGACAATTTTTTAATTAGTGGTAAAATTAAAAGTGTTTTTTGTCGTGAAATGATTTTCTGGGGAGTTTTTATGGTTTTTAGTTCTTCTGTATTTTTGTTTATATTTTTGCCTGTCACCTATATTTTATATCTCATATGTAAGCCGACTGTTATAAGAAATATTATTCTTGTGATCGTCAGCTTGGTTTTTTATGCGTACGGAGAACCGGCAGCAGTGCTTCTGATGATACTGTCTATCATAGTTAACTATCTGTTCGGACTTGCAGTGAACGGAAGGTATAAAAAGCTGATACTTATACTATCTGTAATATTCAACCTGTCTATGCTTTATGTTTTTAAGTATCTCAGCTTTACAGTCAGCCTGATAAATGATATTTCCGGTGCTGGTCTGCCTGTGCCGCAGATATCTCTGCCTGTGGGTATATCATTTTTTACATTTCAGGCCATGTCATATGTGATAGACGCATATAAAGAACCAAAGCTCAGGGAAAAAAATCTGCTGAATATATTCCTTTATATTTCACTTTTCCCTCAGCTTATAGCCGGACCGATAGTAAAGTTTTCCGACATATCGGAGCAGATACGCAGCAGGACAATTACATATGAAAAAACAACGCTGGGTATCAGACGCTTTATATACGGTCTGTCAAAGAAAATGCTTATTGCCAATACAATGGGACAGATAGCGGACGCAGCGTTTAACAATAACTCTCTTGAAATGGATGCGGCGGCATTATGGATAGGTGCGGCGGCATATACGCTTCAGATATTCTTTGATTTCAGCGGATACAGCGATATGGCTATAGGTCTTGGAAAAATGTTTGGCTTTGAATTTAAGGAGAATTTCAATTATCCTCTTGCGGCTGACAGTATGCAGGATTTCTGGAGAAAGTGGAATATTTCAGTTTCAACATGGTTCAAGGAGTATGTTTATATCCCTCTCGGCGGAAACCGTAAGGGAAAGCTTCGTACAGCAATAAATAAATGTATAGTATTCTTTCTTACCGGCTTATGGCATGGTGCTAACCTGACATTCATTGTCTGGGGTCTTATGCACGGGATGCTTCTTCTTCTTGAACAGTACGGTATAATTTTCTTCGTGAAGGATAAGTACAGGAAAAAGCTTCCGGTAAAGATACTCTCACACATATATGTGATATTAGCCGCAATGTTCGCTTTTATATTTTTCCGTGCGGACAGTATCGGAGATGCGGCAGTTTATATAGGCCGTATGTTTACCGGAATGGGTTGCGGCGGTATTCTTTCGACCCGTGTCTATGCTCTTGCTTTTACGCCCTATACGATACTTACATTTGTTATGTCACTGGTGTTCTCTACAGATGTGGTAAGACGTGGCAGCACTGCTCTTACATCCAAAGGCAAAGGAGAGCTTAGTGAATATATAGGTTCGGCAGTTACGCTTGTGCTGTTCGGGCTTTGTATTATGAATCTGTTTACGGCAAGCTATAACCCGTTTATCTATTTTCGTTTCTGAGGAGGGCGGTCTGAATGAAAAAAGCTGTCGCTGTAATATATACGGCTTTGTTTACCGCAGCCTGCTGTGTGCCTTCCGCTGCGGTGCTTATATCACCTTCATCTAATACGGTGGGAAAGGAAGAAGCGGCTTCTGCTCCTGAGATAATAAAGGACAGCTCTGTAAATAAAAATATAGGGAGTGAGTTTGACGATTATTTTACAAAGTCGATCCCTGTGCGTCCTCAGATAATAACCGCTCAGAATATGGTCGCCTCCGGACTGCTTGGAAAAGAAAGCAACAATGTTATAACCGGCAGCGGGGGCTGGCTGTTCACTTCTGAAAGTGCAGATGAATACAGCGGCATTGTCAAAAGTGAACGGTCTGTACACAATATTGCCGAAACTGTACGCATTATGCAGAAAAGCGTTACAGCTCAGGGGGCAAATTTTGTGTTTACAGCTGCGCCTGATAAGAATGAGGTCTATCCGGAATATATGCCGTCAGGTTATATAAAGGGTGAGGAAAATACTCTTTCTAAGCTTGAAAAATATCTGGAGAAGTATAATGTCAATTATGTGGATCTGAAACAGGAGCTTCTCAAAAGAAAGAATGCCGGAGATCAGGTTTATCTGAAAACTGATACGCACTGGAACGGACTCGGGGCGCTGTACGGGTATAATGCAATAATGAATGCCGCAGGGTCGCCGCATGAAAGCTATTCGGGAGTAAGCTTCACGGTGAAAAATGACTGGGAAGGCGATATAGCCAAGATGCTTTATCCGGCTGCGCCGCCGCTTTGCAGTCAGTATTATTTTGATATTGATATGTCAAAAGTACGGTTTCTCCAGCCAAGAGCAGGCGGCAGCA
>CACXDE010000027.1 GCA_902766305.1 uncultured Ruminococcus sp.
AAGTTAACGGTTTTGATGAAAGTGGTGTAAGACTGAATTGGGAGCGCAGGCTCTGCGTCGGCGTCACGCTGGTTGACAAAAAACAAATGTTTTGTTAGAATGATTACAATGCACCGTAACGGCGATAAAATACACCAGCATTTTTCGGTGCAAAAAAGGAAAAGGAAAAAAGGGAAATAATGGAAAATATGGAATTTAACAATACAAGTACTACGTTTGAGGAGCTTGATCTTTCAGACAGTATAATGCGAGCAATAACGGAAATGGGATTCGTCACTCCTACACCCATTCAGGCAAACGCGATACCGGCTGTAAGAGAAGGTCGGGACATTATAGGACGTTCTCAGACAGGAACAGGAAAAACTATGGCATTTGCAATACCTGCTATAGAGATGATAAAGGCTTGTGACGATAAATCAGATGTCAAAGTCATAATTATGCTGCCGACAAGAGAATTGGCTATACAGTGCTGCGCCGAAATACGCAGACTGACAAAATACTGCGAAAGCATACGTCCCGTTGAGGTATACGGCGGAGCGCCTATGGATAAGCAGATCACAAGGCTTAAAAAAGCAAATATCGTTATTGGCACACCCGGCAGGATAATGGATCATATGAGAAGACGCACTCTGAAACTCGATCATGTGAAGCTTGCCGTTTTAGACGAGGCGGATGAAATGCTCAGCATGGGTTTCAAGGAAGATATGGAAACTATCCTCAGAGAAACACCCGGGGACAGGCAGACCGTACTTTTCTCTGCAACAATGCCGCCGGCTATAATTTCAATAACAGACGAGTTTCAGAAAGACCCTCTGATGATAGAGACCGCAAACAAAAAAATAACACTTGATAATATAAGACAAACCTATGTTGATGTGCCTATGGGAAGAAAGCTTGACGCTCTTAAGCTGCTTCTGTACTATTTTGATCCGTCTCTTTCAATGGTATTCTGCAACACAAAGAAAATGTCCGAGGATGTAGCAGCCGCACTCAGTAAGGAGGGCTTTAATGCTGAAGTCCTTCACGGTGATCTCAAACAATCTCAGCGCAATACTGTAATGAACAAATTCAGGGACGGAAATGCGTCCATTCTCGTTGCTACCGATGTTGCCGCAAGAGGAATAGATGTAAACGATGTTGAGTTTGTATTCAACTATGATATACCTCAGAATAAGGAGTATTATGTTCACCGGATCGGCAGAACAGGCCGTGTCGGAAAGGAAGGCAGCAGCATTACCATTTGCAGCGGAAGACGTCAGGTACTGGAACTGATTGATATTGTACATAACCTTAAAGCAGATATCAAACAAATCGACATTCCTACAGGCAACGATATAAACTACCGTATTTCTGAAAAGAATATATCCGATGTTGAAGAAACTCTCAGCGGCAGCATTAACGACAGGTATAAGAATATGGTGAATCTTCTTCTTTCAGAGGGGCATTCACTTTATGATATAGCCGCTGCCGCCCTGCAAATGAATTTTGCTGAAAAAGAGATCAAAGTTAACGACATACAGACCGAACGCAAACAATACGGTAAAAACGGACACATTGATTATTCAAAAATCATGCTGAATATAGGCAGAGCAAGCAAGGTAGCTCCCAAGCATTTAGTTGCGTCTATAACAGAAAAGGGACTTCTGAGGGGAAACGATATAGGAAAAATAGAAATATATGACGATTGTTCCGTTGTTTCCGTTCCGAGTGACTCCGTTGACGAAGTTATTGATATGATGTACGGTACAAAGGTCTGCGGAAGACCTGTAAAAGTATCGCTGTATGAACAGCCGTCACACCGCCGTGATAATTCACGCAAAAATGACAGACGGGCAAACAGCAGACAAACCCGCGAAAAAACACGGGCAAACAAAAACACACGCACTAAAAAACCTCAGCCTAAAAAGAGAAAAACCAAAGAGCGATGAAAAGCTCAGAGCTAAGAGTGCAGAGATCAGAGCTTGTTCTTTTTAATTCCGTATTAAATTCAAG
The DNA here is from genome assembly GCA_902766305.1 of uncultured Ruminococcus sp. Lineage (GTDB taxonomy): Bacteria > Bacillota > Clostridia > Oscillospirales > Acutalibacteraceae > UBA1213. The sequence goes on from CACXDE010000027.1 coordinate 1,993, forward strand.
TTCTGTATTTTATTCGGTATGCTTAAATCTGCAATAGAAACATAAAGGCTGATATACCATGCTCTGAGCTCTTAGCCTTGAACTCTGAGCTTATTCTGTTGCCTGAAAGGAGAAATCATGTTCGGTTTAAATAAAAAAATACATCCTACAAGGAGCAGGACTTTTATCATTCTGTTAGCCGCTGCAATTGCCGCAGCTGTTCTGCTTGGAGGCTGTTCAGATGAAAATACAGTTCCGGCTTCGGATGAACTGAGTATTGTCTTTTCAGAAATAACCGATGACCGCTCCACAGCACCGGCTTCAAAAATAACCTATCCTTCACAGGTAGAGGAAATAGATTCAACACATCTGCGCTATAAAAACACATATGAGTATCATCCATATACGGTAACATTCTCCAAGATTTTTTCAAGGCTTGACAATTCTGAATCAAGTGTATCCGATAAAGGTATCTCTCTTTCATCAGATGACGGAAAAGCTGCTTTGAAAATCGAATATGTATACAGTGAAGAAGCCACAAGGTCTGATATTCTGAAATATCTCATTAAAAAATATGGAATACAAAATATTGAAACGAATGATGAAAGAAATATAATTGTCAGAACTCATATAACCGACCGCCGTAAAAACAGTATATCCGTATATATGAAGGCTGTAATAGAAGACTATGGTTATACTCAGACAGTGCTGTGTTTTCATGACGGAGAGGAAGAAAAATACAACAGAATATTGAACGATATAGAAATAACAGTCAGTGAATAATATTTCCATTCACTGACTGTTATAATATTTCTGCTAATCGGGTGGAAGAGTATTAAGAAATTCTGTAAAATATACAGGAAGCTCCGCAGAAAAGCTCAGTGTCTCTGCTGTCCGTGGATGTACAAACGATATATAATAGGCATGAAGACACTGACCATTAAGAGAAGCGATAACCTTTTTCGGACCATAAACAGGGTCTCCAGCTACAGGATGACCGACTGATGACATATGAACCCTTATCTGATGAGTCCGTCCTGTTTCCAGAGTAAACTCAACATAAGTAAATCCACGGTATCTTTTCAGCACCTTATAATGCGTGACAGCTTCTTTAGAATTTTTTAAAGTAACTGCCATTTTTTTTCTGTCTGTAGGATTTCTGCCGATAGGCGCATTTATCGTTCCTTCATCGTCTTTCAGATTTCCATAAACTACTGCCTTATACTTTCTTGTAAAGCTGTGTTCCTTTATCTGCTGTGCAAGCAGCTGATGGGAATAATCGTTTTTAGCCACAATAAGCAGGCCGCTTGTATCCTTATCTATCCTGTGAATTATCCCGGGACGCATAACACCGTTTATTCCGGAAAGACTATCCCCGCAATGGTAGAGCAGAGCATTAACAAGAGTACCGTCATAATTTCCGGGTGCCGGATGAACGACCATCCCCTTCGGCTTATTTACAACCAAAAGATCATCGTCCTCAAATACAATATCAAGCGGTATATTTTCAGGCTTTGCTTCGGTCATAACCGGATCAGGTACATTCAGCGTTACCCTGTCCCCTGCCCGGAGCTTATAATTTTTTGCCGGAACCTTACTGTTTACAGTGACGTTTCCGCTCTCTATAAGCTTTTGTATACCGCTTCTTGTCATATCTTCCGTTTTTTCCGCTAAGAAGCTGTCAATGCGTTTTCCAGTATCCTCTTCGAGTGCTGCATATTCATTCACTGTCATTTGTTTCTTCACCTGTTTTTTCTTCTGACTTCTTCTCAGTGGTAAGCAATATACAAAGCATAAACAAAAATGCTCCTATGGTAATACAATAATCTGCAAAATTACATATCGGAGGGAAGAAAGACACAGACAGATAGTCTATCACAAACCCTCTGAAAATTCTGTCTATAAGGTTGCCTATTCCGCCGCCTATTATCAGTATCATTGATGAGGTAAAAAGCCTGCCCTTGAATTTTCCGCTGACAAGCAGATAAACAAACACCCCTATCAGCAGAACAGTAACAACAGAAAAAAATACCGTTCCGTTCTGGAAAATACCGAAAGCCGCTCCCCTGTTTTCTGAATAAACAAGAGAAAACAGATTATCTATAACACTTACCCTTCCGTCCGGATAAAGATTTGCATAAACATAGTATTTGATAAGCTGATCTATCCCTGCAATAACTGCCGACAAAACAGCAACTATTACTATCGTCATATTCCACTATCCTTTCAAAAAGGCGGTGCATCCGCAAATACACCGCCTTACTAATTCATTATTCATTCAAAAGATCGTTCATAGATCTGATAACGCCTGCACAGCGTTTGCAAAGCGTCGGGTGTTCCTCATCCTGTCCGACCGTACCGCTGAATATCCAGCAGCGCTCGCATTTTTCTCCCTCAGCATGAGTTACTTCTACCGCAAGCTCCGGCACATCCTCATTCACTATTTCAACAGCAGATACGATAAATGCTGCCGCCAGCTCACTTTCAGCAGATTTAAGGAAATCATACTGCTCGCCGCTGCATTTCATAGTAACCTTCGCTTCAAGTGAAGAACGGATAGTCTTGTTCTTTACCTCAACCTCAATAGCCTTCTTGACAATATCTCTTGTTTCGTGTATACGATCCCACATAGAGATAAACTTTTCGTCAAGTACAACTCCTGTCTTTTCCGGCATATCATTGAAAAGAACATTTTCAGCATTCGCCGCGCTGTGATGCGGCATATACTGCCAGATCTCATCAGATGTATATACAAGTATCGGTGATACAAGTCTTGTCATTGCGTCAAGTATCTTGTATATTGTAGTCTGTGCAGCTCTGCGGAGAGTTCCGTCCGTCTGTTCTGTATACAGTCTGTCCTTGAGTACGTCAAGATAGAAGTTACTCATATCAACAACACAGAAATTGTGCAGCGCCTGATATACAATATGGAAATCAAAGCTGTCATACGCTTTTCTTACCTTATCGTTAAGCTCGTCAAGCTTCATAAGCGCCCACTTATCTATCGGCAGAAGCTTATCTTCAGATACCATATCCTTATCAGGATCAAAGTCACTTATATTACCTAAAATATATCTTGCGGTATTTCTTATCTTTCTGTATGCTTCGCTGAGCTGAGCAAGTATCTCCTTTGATATCCTTACATCTGCATGATAATCAGTAGAAGATACCCAGAGTCTGAGAATATCAGCGCCGTACTTATCAATTATCTCAGCAGGAGACATACCGTTTCCGGCGGACTTTGACATCTTCTTTTTCTCCATGTCAACTACCCAGCCGTGAGTAACAACAGCCTTATAAGGCGCTCTGCCCCTTGCCGCAACAGATGTAAGCAGTGATGACTGGAACCATCCTCTGTACTGGTCAGCACCCTCAAGATAAAGATCTGCCGGCCACGTAAGATACGGACGCGCTTCACAGGTAGCAATATGCGACACACCTGAATCAAACCACACATCCATGATATCCTTCTCTTTGTCAAAGGACTTGCATCCGCACTTTGAACAGGTAAGCCCCTCCGGAATAAGCTCCTCAGCGTCCTTTTCGTACCATATATCTGAACCATGTTCGCCGAAAAGCTTTGCTACGTGCAGCATAACATCCTTTTCCATAACAGGCTCGCCGCAG